>JBAIWU010000155.1:0-1826 GCA_037917155.1 Candidatus Eiseniibacteriota bacterium | reverse complement strand
GCCCGCGGCCGGTAGCGCTCCGGCACGGCGAGCCGCCCGGCGCGGGCGGCCCGCGCGAGCGAATCGAGCGCCGCCTGCTCGGCCTCGAGCCGGAGTCGCACCGCGATCCAGCCCTGCGGTCCGTTGTGCGCGCACCACGCCGCGCCGAAACGGGCCGAGGCCGCGCGGCCCTCGCGCGCGAGCCGCGCCAGCGTCGCGCCGTTCACCGCGCGGCGCGCGTGCCCGGCGGCCGGCCCGGCGGTCTCCGCGGCGAGGCTGTCGAGCGCCAGCTCCCGGTCGGTCGCCGCCTGCAACCGTCCCACGGCGGCGGCGAGCGCCTCGAGCTCCGAGCCCGCGTAGACGTCGACCGCGCGCACGCGTGCGGCATGGTCGCGGACGTCGCGCAGCGTCGAGTCGAGCCGCGCCATGGCCGCTCGCCACGGCCCCGTGCGGGGTCGCACCAGCACCGGCCGGTCGAGGATCGTGCGGCTGAAGCCGGCACCGGGCAGGACGAGCCCGGTCATCGCGCGGTAGGCCGGGACCGCCTCGCTCGCGCTCTCCCCGAAGCGCAGCCGGCAGTAGTCCGCGACGAAGTCCGCGAGCGTGTCGGCGGGCGGGCTCCACGCGCGCTCGGCGAAGGCGGCGATCCCGAAGACGTCGTTGCCGAAGAGGTCCTGCCCGCCGCCGTCGCCCCACGAGGCGAGGATCGCGCCTTCGCCGCCGCGCGACTGCGCCGCGGCGGTCGCCGCCCGGATGCCCGGCAGCGCGCGGACGTACGCGGGATAGACCGAGAACCAGTTCCAGAGCCCCGGGCTCGTGACCACCCGGCGGGCGCCGGCGGCGCGCAGCGTGTCGAGGCTGCCGTACTCCGCGTCCGGCTCGTAGTGCCAGTCCACGAGCACCACGTTGGCGGGCAGCCGGCCCGCGAGCGCGGGGTGGCGCAGCACGAAGTCGTCGTACATCCAGACCGTGGCGCCCCAGCGCCGCGCGCCGTGGCGGGCGAGCCGGTCCACGTGGTCGAGGAACACCGCGGACGCGTCGCGGCGCGCCACCTCGGCGGCGCTCGCGCCGCGGCCGAGCTCGCTCGGCTCGTCGCAGCCGATGTGCACGTCCCGGCCGCCCGTCGCGGCGAGGACGTCGTCCACCATCGAGCGCGCGAGCCGCTGCGCCGCGGGCGACGTCGGCGCGAGCATCCCCGAGGGCGCGAGCGGCGGCAGGGCGGGGATGCCGAAGAGCGCGAGCGCCTCGCCCGCCCGCTCGCGCAGCGTCCACCAGGCACCGTCCCAGGCGCTGCGCGGGGCGTTGCCCTCGGAGCAGTCGTGCAGCGAGCGGTGCGCGAGCAGCCGCTCCTGGTGCGCCAGCGTCTCGACGATGGGAACGAGGCGGATCCCGCGGCGTTCCGCGGCGCGCGCGACCTCGCGCAGCGAGGCGGGATCGAGCGCCCCGGGAGCGAGCGCGTCCTCCGGGACCGCGCTGTAACGGAACGTGTCCTCGAAGTAGAGCTGGAGCACGTCGAGCTTGAACGCGGCGCACACGTCGAGAATCCGCTCGAACTCCCGCGGGGTGGGCATCCGCCCGCGGCTGAGGTCGATCGAGAGCCCGCGCGTCGCGAGCGCGGGGCCGTCGAGGATGGTGCGCGCCGGAAGCACGCCGCCCTGCTGGATCACCTGCCGGAGCGTCTGCGCGCCGAAGCGGCGGGCCGCGGCCGTCGCGCCGCGGACGACGACACTGTCGCCGCGGGCCTCGAGGGCATAGCTCTGCGCGTCGATCCGGCCGCCGCGCGGGACCCGCACGGCGCCGGCGTGGAAGACGATCCTGCGCAGGACCGCCCGCGACGTCGCGGCGGG
>JBAIWU010000154.1:0-6156 GCA_037917155.1 Candidatus Eiseniibacteriota bacterium | reverse complement strand
CGTAGACGATGATCGACGCCTGCGGCAACTCGCGGCGGAAGTCCCCGATCACCTTCGCGATCGTCGTCTCCTCCTGGTAGCACGGGATCACCACGGCGATGCTCGGTTGCGCGGTCATGGGCTCTCGGGACGGGTGAGGGATCGGACCGGTGGCCGGCCCCCGACGGGGCCGGCGGCGGAGCGGCCGGGCGGCGGGCACGTGGCCGGATCGTGCGCGCGTGCGCGTCGCCGCGGGACCGGCACGATAACGCTCCTCCCGCGGCCGCGGTAGGGCCCGGCGGGATGCCCCCCGGAACCGACCGTTCGACGCGGCGTCACGTCTCGCCGAGGTCCTCCGCCCGCACGAAGTCGCGGTGCTTGCCGCGGCCGCGGCGCTCGAGCCGCTCGACCTCGAGGATCTCGGCCGTGGTGCCCAGCACCTCCGCGACCTCCTGCTGCAGCCGCGGGCGCCACGACGCGTCCCAGGCCGGGCCCGTCACGATGCGCAGCTCGATGCGCCCTTCGGGGAACTGCACGAACTGGTACTCGCGGATGCGGCCCTCGCGGCCGTGCGCCTTGAAGATGTACGAGGGCTGGTTCGCGTTGAGTTTGCGCCCGTCCGGCAGCACGAGCGTGTCGCCCGCGCGCCCCTGCATGCGCCCGAGCACGGGCAGCGTGCAGCGAGCGCCCGGCGGCAGCGGCCAGTACGCCTCGCCGCCCGGCTCGCCCTCGGGCTCGACGAGGTCGCCGACGCGGTAGCGCAGCATCGGCATGCGGAAGTTGTGCAGGTCCGTGAGCAGCACGCTCCACGCGCCCTCGGGCGTGCGCTCGTAGTCCACGACCACCGACTCGACCGGGACGCGCATGCCGCCCTCGGGGTGCTCGTAGCCGGCGACGCCGATCTCGGCGCAGCCGTACCCGTCGACGACGGGGCAGTCGAAGGCTTCCGCGATGCGCTCGCGCTGCGCCTCGCCCAGCACCTCGGCGGTCGTGAACACCGCCGTCCAGCGCAGCGCGCGGCCGTCGAGACCCTGCGCGAGCAGCTCGTCGGCGAAGTGCGTGAGCGCCGAGGGGTAGCCCAGCGCGAAGCGAGTCGAGTCGGCGCGCAGCCGCCCGTACGCCGAGCGCGTGCTGGCCGCGTCGGTTTCGAACGCCGAGATGCGCACGCGATTGAAGAACCGGTCCTTGCGCTCGGCGACGCGGCGGTGGTGCGGGTCGACCGGGACGCCCCAGAAGTAGGCGTGGCGTTCGCCGCAGTCGATGCCCCACCAGCGCCACGCGCGGAAGACGTTGGCGTGGGCGTGCGCCCACGACAGGTGGCCGCGGTCGACCGTGACCGGCGTGCCCGACGAGCCGGACGTCGAGGCCTGCAGCCCCCTCGGTGCGGCGCTCGACATCATCGCGGCGCCGTGCGCCTGCACGTCGGACTTCTCGAGCGCGGGCAGGCGGCGCCAGTCGGCCCACGCGTGGAGCGAGCCGGGTCCGAGCCCGGCGGTGCGCAGGCGCTCGCGCCAGAACGGCGAGGTCGCGTGCGCGTGCTCGACGAGACGTCGCAGCCGCTGCCACTGCAGCGCGCGCAGCCGGTCCACCGGCCAGTCGGCGGAGGCCTCCAGCTCGCGAAGGACGCCGTCCACGGGCTCGCCGCGCCAGCGCTGCGCGGCGTAATAGGCGATGCGGTAGAGCGCGGCGTTCAAGGGGCCCCGATCGGTGAGCGATCCACGGCGCGCAATCTACACCATCGTGCCGTCGGCCCGGGCCTTCGCGCGCGGAGTGGCTTTCGGATATCCTGCCGCCGCTTTCGACCGCCCGTCGCCCGGCGGCCGCCCCGTCCGCCGCGGGCGGTGCGCGTCGCGATCCGTCCGCCGTCCTGGAGGCCGCCCCTGACTCCGTCCGCCCGGAACGCACCTGCCCCCGAGACCGTGCCCGCGCTGGCGTGGGCCGTCGCGGCGGCGCTGCTGCTCGCGCGCACGGGACTGCTGCTCTGGTCGGTCCGGCACCCGTTCCCGATCACCGGCGACGAGCCGGTCTACGAGGAGCTGGCCGCGAACATCGCCGCGGGTCGCGGCTACTTCGCGCACGGCGTGCCGTGGGCGTTCAAGCCGCCGGGCTGGCCCATGCTGCTCGCGGCCGCGCACGCGGTGCTCGGCCCCGGCCGGATGAGCATCGTGTTCCTGCAGGCGCTGTTCGACTGCGGCACGATCCTGCTCTGCGGCTGGACGGCCCTGCGCGTGATGGGCTCGCGCGCCGCGGCGACCATCGCGTTCCTGCTCGCGCTCGTCTGGCCGCCGTTCTTCCGCGAAGCGCGCTTCATGCAGACCGAGCCGCTCTTCACGTTCCTCGTGATGGCCTCCGTGGCCGCGTTCGGCCGCTTCACGCTGGCGCCCTCGGCGTGGCGCGCGTTCGCCGTCGGGCTCGTCGCGGGCGTCGCGTCGCTCGTGCGCCCCAACGGCCTCGCGCCGCTGGGCGGGCTCATCCTCGGCTGGCTCGTGCACCGGCTGTCCGGGCTGCGGGTCGAGATCCCGCGGCTGGCGGCGCTGCTGCTCGGGATCGTGCTCGTGCTCACGCCCTGGACGCTCCGCAACGCGCGCGTCTTCCACGTGTTCCTCCCGGTGTCGACCGGCGGCGGCGAGCAGTTCTACGCGGGCTCGATCCTCGAGACGGACGGGCGCTGGAACTACGCGCTCTGGGGCACGCTCAAGGGCCGGGTCGCGGAAGCCGAGTCTCTGCGCATCGGCCACGCGCCGAACCCGGTCGAGCTGGACCGCGCGCTGCTGCGCGCGGGCATCGCGAACTGGAAGGCCGACCCGCGCGGCAGCGCGTGGATCTCCGTGAAGCGCCTGTGGCGGCTCTGCTTCCTGCCGGTCGTCTCGGGGGACCGGCCCCTGCTGCGCGCGGGCTTCTTCGTCGCGCTGCTCGCGCTCTACGCCGCCGCGATCCCGGCCGGCCTCGCCGGGCTGCGCGCGCCGGGGGGCACGCCCGCGCTGGCGGGTGCGATGCTCGTCGCGGTCGTGCTCAACGCGCTGGCGCTGTCGGTGTTCTACACGAACTCGCGCTACTTCGAGCCCACGCGGCCGCTGCTGATCGTCCTCGCCGCGGGCACGCTCGCGCGCGTGTGGGAGCGCCGCCCGCGGGGCGCGTGAGCGGCGCGGCCGGGCGCTACTGCACCCCGAAGCTCCTCTCGCCCTTGGGACGGAAGAACACGACCTGGTTCTTGGGCGGGCGCTTGGCCTTGAGCAGCGCCGTGTTCGCGGCACGCCAGAGGTCCTGCGGCGTCTCGGCGTGGTCGGGGAACAGCGCCACGCCGACGCTGATGGTCACGTGCACGCGGTGCGCGCGGCCGTCGAGCCCCTCGAGCCGGATCGCCGTGCGCTCGATGGTGGAGCGCAGGCGCTCGGAGATCGCGAGCACGTCGTCGCTCGCGACGGGCGGCGTCAGCAGCACGGCGAACTCCTCGCCGCCCCACCGCGCCACGGTATCGAAGGGTCGCACGCCGGCGCGCAGGGCCTGCGCCACCTGCACGAGCACCTGGTTGCCGGCCTCGTAGCCGAACGAGGTGTTGAACGACTTGAAGTCGTCGATGTCGCAGATGAGCAGCGCCAGCGAGCTCTGCTCGCGCTGGGCGCGCGCGATCTCGTTCCGGATCTGGAGGTCGTAGTACGAGCGGTTGTAGACGGTGGTGAGCGGATCCACGAACACCAGCTTCTCGATGCGCTCGGCGCGCTCGATGACGCCGCCGCAGAAGTCGGCGAGCAGCGCGATCATCGCCAGGTCGGCGGGCTGGTACGGATCGGGCTCGATGCTGCGCACCTCGAGGTGCCCCAGCGGCCGGCCGTCGCTGCCGGTCACCGCGACCACGACGAGCGCGCGCGCCGCCGCCGCGTGCGCGGGCGCGGCGAGACCGCCGCTGCGCTCGGTGTCGGGGCAGTAGAAGAGCATGCCGTGGTGCTCCATCGCGTCGGCGGCCAGGCCGCGGTCGAGCGGCGCCTCGTCCGCCTCGGCCTCGTCCTCCCGGCCGAAGAAGTGCACCATCGCCGAGTCGAGCAGCTCGCGCCCGGCCTGCTCGAGCTGCGCGGCGAGCCCCGCGCGCGTCGTGCCGGTGCGCGGGTCGCTGAAGATGAGCGGGTCGTCGAGCCGGATCAGCCGCCGCACCTGGTCGAGGCGCGCGGGGGCCTGCGTCGGCAGGGCCGTGCGCGGCTGGATGATGACGCCGTCGCGCTGGCGCGGCCCCGGGAGCTGGAGCGTGATGATGTCGTGCTGGCCGCGCGGCTGGTAGCGCACGGTGGGACCGCCCGTGTTCGGCTCGGCGGGCAGGCGGCGCAGCGAGCCCTGCTGTTCGAGCAGGTCGATCGCGTGCAGCGCGGCGCGTTCCACCTCGGTCGCCACGCCGGAGCGCAGCGCGCGCTGGACCCGCATGCGATCGAGCGGCGGAAGCTCGTCGACCGGGAGCAGCCGTTCCAGCAGGTCACGGAATCCGATGTGCTTCTGCTTCATGGGCTCACCTGCCTCCTTGCCGGTTGCCCTGATCACGTCCCGGACGCCTAGGCTCATGGGGGAGAACGCCTCGATGATGCGGGAGCACGGATGGAACCCGCGTTCTGGACCTACCAAGTCTAGCACACCGCGAAGCCCGGACCGGTCGTCGTCGCGACCGCCGCGGCGCGGGGATGACGAGGGGCGATCGGGCTTGACGGGCTTGCGCCCGCTCCTTAGGTTGCAGCCCTGCCCGGGGTCCACGGGCCCACCCGAACCCGACCACGCCCATGCGCCTTTCCGAACTCCTCAATCCGCAGGCGATCACCACGAGGCTGCAGGCCCGCGGCAAGCGCGAGGCCATCGCCGAGCTCGTGCACGTCCTGGAGTCGGCGCACGGGCTGAACAGCCAGGGCGAGATCCTCGACCGCGTGCTCCGCCGCGAGGCGATGATGTCCACGGGCATCGGCAACGGCATCGCGATCCCGCACGGCAAGGCCCGGCTGGTCGACCGCCTCGTGGCCGCGTGCGGCGTCTCGCAGGAGGGCATCGACTACGACTCCGCCGACGGCGAGCCGGCCACGCTGTTCGTGCTGCTGGTCGCGCCCGAGAGCGGAGGCGCCCTGCACGTCAAGGTGCTCGCGAACATCTCGCGGCTGCTCAAGGAGGAGTCCGTGCGCCGCTCGCTGCGCGAGGCGCCCGGCCCCGAGGCGTTCTTCGCCGCGCTCAAGTCGGCCGAGACCGCGCACATCCCGCAGTAGCGCCCCCACGCCGTCGCGTCCGGGCCTCCGGCGCGCGCGGCGACCGCCGCACGCGGAGGTCCCATGCACCTCCTGGACGCCTGGATCGCCCTCCCGCCGCTCGACCTCGTGCGCCTGCTCGGGCCGCCCGTGGCCGTGCTGCTGTCCGCGATCCTGCCCGGGCGGCGCGTCGCGGCGGCGGCCGCGCTCGCGTGCGCGGCGGGCGTGGCGCTCCTGCCCGAGCTGGGCGTGCCGGCGCTGGTGCGCGTCGGCTGGGTCGGCCTGTGGCTGCTCGTCGCGTGGCAGTCGGGCGTGCCCGGCCACGAGCCGCCGCGGCCGCCGGGCGTGCGCCGCGGGGCGATCGAGTCGGGCGCGGTGGCGCTGCCGCTCGGCGTCGGCCTGCTCCTGCTGCTGCTCGCGGCGCTGTCGCGCCAGTCGCTCGCGGACGCGGACGCGCGCCGCGCCTCGCTCGGCGCGCTGATGGTCTGCGCGGGCCTGATGCACCTCATGCTCCGCCGCCACGTGCGCCGCGCGCTGGTCGCGGTCGCCGCGCTGGGGCTCGGGCTCGAGCTGCTCGCGTCCGCGGCGCGCGCGGCCGACGTGCTGCACGCGGGCGTGCCCGCGGGGACGGCGCTCGCGGGCGCGCTCGTCGTCGTCGCGCTGACACGCCGCGTGGCCGGCGCGCGCGAGCGCCACGCGGGCTCTCCGTTCGTCGGCGACGCGCACGAGCTGCACGACTGAGGACCGCGTGACACCCTCCGCCCACAGCCGCTTCGCCCGCGTGCCGGGCTTCCTCGCGATCGCGGGCTCGCACGCCCGGCTCGCGCTCCCGGGCCTGCTCGCGGCGGCGCTCGGGCTCGAGCTGCTCGCGGCGGGCTTCTGGTGGTGGTCGCGCCTCGGCGACGACCGCCGCGAGCAGCTCGCGCGCTGGGCGTGGCTGCGACGCCCCGCGCTCGCGCTCTGGCTG
>JBAIWU010000153.1:0-9071 GCA_037917155.1 Candidatus Eiseniibacteriota bacterium | reverse complement strand
AACCCCGCGCGGCGGCGGGCGGCGAGGTGAGCGTGCCGGCCGATTCGGCCGTGCGCACGAGCAGCGCGCAGGGCTCGAAGCGCACGCCCTTCTCGGCGCTCAGGGCGCGCAGGCGGGCGACCACGTTGGGCAGGCCCAGCGAGTCCGCCCAGCGCAGCGGGCCGCCGCGGAACGGCGGGAAGCCCGCGCCGTAGATCATCGCCACGTCGACCTGGCCCGCGTCGGCGACGATGCCCTCCTCCACGCAGCGTGCGCTCTCGTTCACCATGGCCAGCGTCATGCGCTCGGTGTGCTGCTCCGGCCGCGTCCCGGTGCGCATCGCGGGCAGCTTGAGCAGCGCCCGCAGCGACGGGTCGGCGCTGCGGCGCCGGCCGGCGTGCCGGTAGAAGCCGAGCCCGGCCTTCTTCCCGAGCCGTCCCGCGGCGACCATCGTCTCGAGCAGCGGCGCGGGCGCCATGCGGCCGGGGAACGCCGCGCCCAGCACGCCGGCCACCTTCATGGCGACGTCGAGCCCGACCTCGTCGACCACCTCGAACGGGCCCATCGGCATGCCGAAGCGCCGCATCTCGCGGTCGATCAACTCGAGGTCGTGCCCCTCCTCGAGCAGGTGCATCGCCTCGCGCAGGTAGGGCATGAGGATGCGGTTGACGACGAAGCCGGGCGAATCGCGCACCACGACCGGCGTCTTGCCGATCCGGCGCGCGAGCGCCACCGCGGTGACGAGCGCGGCGTCGGAGGTCTTCGCGCCGCGCACGACCTCGACGAGCGGCATGCGGTGGACCGGGTTGAAGAAGTGGAAGCCCACGAAGCGTGCCGGATGGCGCAGGCCGTCCGCGAGCGCGTCGACGCTGAGCGACGACGTGTTCGTCGCCAGCAGCGCCGTCTCGGGCACGCGCACCTCGAGCTCGCCGAACACCCGGCGCTTGACGTCGAGGTCCTCGACGACCGCCTCGATCGCCATGTCGGCGCGCTGCAGGCCGGTCAGCTCGAGCGTGGGGCGGATGAGCGCCATCTGGCCGTCCTTCTCGCGCTCGGCCGTCCGGCGCCGCCGGCCGCGCTCGTCGATCACCCCGCGCACGGTCTGCAGGCCCTTCTGCAGCGCCTCGGGCTTCACGTCGCGCAGGCGCACCTCGATGCCGTTGCGCGAGGCCAGCTCGGCGATGCCGCCGCCCATGACGCCCGCGCCCGCGAGCGCGAGGCGCTCGATCGGCGCCGGCTTCACGTCCGGGTCGGCGACGACGGGCGAGCGCCGCGCGGCCTCCGAGAGGTGGAAGATGCGCACGAGGTTCTTGCACACGGGGCTCACGACGAGCGGCACGACCGCGTTCTGCTCGTGCAGCAGCGCGGTCTCGACCGGCAGCCCGACGCAGCGCTCCATGACGCCGATCGCGGCGAGCGGCGCCGGGTAGTGGCCGGCGGTGCGGGCGAGCACGCCGCGGCGCGCCTGGGCGAACACCACGCCCCGCCCCACGGGGTTGCCCTCGAGCAGCGTGGGCGCCGGGCCCTTCGCCCGGAACGCGTCGCGGCGGCGCCCGGCGGGCCGCTTCGCCAGCTGCGCGATGCGCGCCTCGGCCGCCTCGATCAGCCACGCCGACGGCGCGGCCTTCGCGACGAGTCCCATCCGCTCGGCGCGCTTCGCGTCGAGCGTGCGCCCGGTGAGGATGAGGTCGAGCGCGGCGGCCAGTCCCACGAGGCGCGGCAGGCGCGTGGTGCCGCCGAAGCCGGGGATGATCCCGAGCAGCACCTCCGGCAGCCCGAGCTGCGCGCGCTCCTCGGCCGCGACGCGCGAGTCGCACGCGAGCGCGATCTCGAGCCCGCCGCCCAGGCACGGGCCCTCGATGGCGGCGACCGTCGGCACGGCCAGCCGCGACAGGCGGTCGAACGCCTGCTGGCCGCGGCGCACCAGCGCGCGCACGACCTCGGCGTCGGTGAGCGAGCCGATGGCGTCCACGTCGGCGCCGGCGATGAACGAGCCGCTCTTGGCGCTGCGCAGGACGACGCCGCCCAGGTCCGTCGCGGCCTCGAGCTCGGTCAGCACCGTCTCGAGGTCGGCGATCGCGGCCTCGTCGATCACGTTGACCTTGCGCGCCGGGTGGTCCATCACGAGGTGCGCCAGCGTGCCGTGGCGCTCGACGCGGAAAATGCCGCTCATGGGGCCTCCAGCACGAACGCCGCGCCCTGGCCGCCGCCGACGCACAGCGTGGCGAGCCCGCGCCGCGCGCCGCGACGGCGCATCTCGAGCAGCAGGGTCAGCAGCAGCCGCGCCCCGCTCGTGCCGACCGGATGGCCGAGCGCGATGGCGCCGCCGTTCACGTTCAAGCGCTCCATCGGGATCTCGCCCAGCGCGCGCTCGCGCCCCAGGTGCTCGCGCGCGAACGCGTCGGACTTCATCGCCGCGAGGCACCCGAGCACCTGCGCCGCGAACGCCTCGTTGATCTCGAACAGCTCGATGTCGGAAAGCTCGAGGCCGGCGCGCTCGAGCGCGCGCGCGGTGGCGTACACGGGCCCGAGCCCCATGCGCGCGGGCGAAAGCCCCGCGAACGCGAACGCGCGCACGCGGCCCAGCGGCGGCGTCGGCCACGCCTTCGCGGTCGCCTCGTCGCCCACGAGCAGCGCCGCGGCGCCGTCGGTGACCTGGCAGGCGTTGCCCACGGTGACCGTGCCGTTGCGGCGGTCGAAGTAGGGCTTGAGCTTCGCCAGCGCCTCGAGCGTCTGGCCCTCGCGCGGGCCGACGTCGTCGCGCACCGCCTCGTACGCCGGCGCGGCAAACACGGGCACGATCTCCTCGCGCAGCCGCTCGCGCCCGGCGATCGCGCGCTGGTGGCTCTGCAGCGCGAACGCGTCCTGTGCCTCGCGGCCGATGCGGAAGTCGCGCGCGACGAGCTCGGCCGTCTGGCCCATGTTGAGCCCGCACACGAGGTCGGTGAGCCCCTCGGCGAGCGCGATGCGCGGCGCGAGCAGACGGAAGCGGAAGCGCGTCATCTGGCCGAGCTTCGCCGCCGGCGTCTTCGCGCGCATGAGCCCCTCCAGCCACGTCGCGTACTCGGGCGAGTAGTGGAGTGGGATCTGCGTCATGTTCTCCATGCCGCCCGCGAGCACGAGCGCGGCGTCGCCCGCGGCGATGCGGTAGAGCGCGCCCGCGACCGCCTCCATGCCGGAGGCGCAGTTGCGGTGCACGGTGAACGCGGGCACGCGCTCGGGCACGCCGGCGCGCAGCGCCACGATGCGGCTCGAGTTCGCCGACTCCGAGGGCATGGCGCAGTGCCCGAAGATCACCTCGTCGATCCGGCCCGGGTCGAGCTCGGCGCGCGCGATGACCTCCGCCGCGGCGATCCGCCCGAGCTCGTACGACGGCACCTTGCGGAACGGCCCGCCCGCCTTAGCGAACGGCGTGCGGACGCCGCCCAGGATCCAGCCGCCCGTGGCCACGGTCACTTCCTCAGCCGGCCGAGCAGCTCGCGCGCCTCGGCCTGGTAGTGCGCGTCGAGCGCGTCGCTCGTGGGCGGCAGCGCGACCGCCCGCTCGAGCTCGCGGCGCGCGTCGGCGTCGCGGTGCATGTCGTGCAGCAGCCGCCCGTACTCCAGGTGGTGATTGACGTAGTTCGGCTCGAGCGCGATCGCCTTGCGGAAGGCGATCTCCGCGTTGTCGTCCGACGCGCCCTTGGGCACGCCGCCCAGCACCGCGTTCGCCGCCATGCGCTCGAACGCGTTGAGGCCCGCGATCTTGAGGTTCCACATCGCGAGCACGTGCCAGGCCCGGCCGACGTTCGGGTCGATCGCGAGCGCGCGGTCGACCTCCGACTTGATCTCGCGGGAGAGCGCCAGCCTCGTGCGTGGCCCTTCGCCGAGCGCCTGCCGGCCCAGCGCGACCGCCAGCCAGACGTGCCCGGCGGCCGAGTCCGGCGCCGCCTTGATCGCCGCACGCGCGTGCTCGACGGCAGTGGCGCGCGTGTTGCGCTGCTCGTCGCCCTTCTGCAGCTCACCCAGCTCGGACTCGGCGCGCGAGGCGCGGCAGAGCGCGACGAAGAGGCCGGGCGCGGCCTGGATCGCGCCGGCGTAGGCGCGCGCGGCCTCGGCCAGATGGGCCTGCGCGTAGTGCTGGTCGCCCTCGGCGATCCATTCGTCCGCGGTCCTGCCCGCGGCCGCGGGGACGCCGCATGCGAACGCCAGCCCGCACAGCGCGAGCGTCGCGAGCCGGGAGGGGCGCGCGAGGAAGCGTCGCGACATCGGGTGATCCTCCGGGAGCGCGGCGCTCCATGCGCCGTCGCGCGGACCTTGCTTCAAGGTTTTCCGCATTGTCAAACGTCGGAGCGAGGTGCTACCAGTTGCCGGATCGCACGAGCGGCTCCCGCGGCAATCCCGAGGTCACCGGGTCAGGAGGACCCATGGCGAAGACGCTCATCCGCATCTTCCTCGACGCGGTCGATGCGCCCCAACGTCCCGCGCCGTTCATGAGGAAGAACGCCGTGGGGTGGGAGACCATCTCGCACCAGCAGGCGCTGGCGGACGTCGAGGCGTTCGCGCATGGCCTCGTGACGCTGGGCGTGACCCGCGGCGAGCGCGTCGCGCTGCTCGCCGAGAACCGCTACGAGTGGGCGGTCACGGACCTCGCGACGCTCGGGCTGGGCGCGATCCTCGTGCCCATCTACCCGACCCTGACCGCGCAGCAGGTGCGCCACATCCTCGAGGACTCCGGCGCGCGCATCGTCGTGGTCTCGACGCCCGCGCAGGCGGACAAGGTCCGGCAGATCATGGACGAGCTGCCGATGCTCGAGTCGATCGTCGCCATGGAGCCCGCGCCGCCGCCGTCCGAGCGCCTGCACTCGTTCGCGACGCTGAGCGAGAAGGGCCGCGCGCGCCGGGCCGCGGAGCCGGACGCGTTCCGCGCTGCCGCCGACTCGGTGCGGCCCGACGACGTCGCCACGATCATCTACACCTCGGGCACGACGGGCGAGCCCAAGGGCGCGATGCTCACGCACGCGAACGTCAGCTCGAACGTCGAGGCGGCGCTCAAGGTGGTCGACCTCGCGAGCTACCCGCGCTGCATCTCGTTCCTGCCGCTCTGCCACATCCTCGAGCGCATGGCGGGCCAGTACTGCATGCTCGAGGCCGGCGTCACGATCGCCTACGCGCAGAGCCTCGACACGGTCGCCGCGGACGCCTGCGAGGTGCATCCCCAGGTGCTCATCGGCGTGCCGCGCTTCTTCGAGAAGGTCTACGCCCGCGTGATGGACAACGCGCGCGCGCAGCCGCTGCTGCGCCGGCTGGTCTTCTTCTGGGGCGTGCGCGCCGGCACGAAGGCCGCGCACCTGCGCTTCAGCGCCCGCCGCCCGTCGCCGTGGCTCGCGCTGCAGGCCGCGATCGCGGACCGGCTCGTCGGCGCGAAGGTGCGCGAGCGCGTGGGCGGCAAGCTGCGCCTGTGCGTCTCGGGCGGCGCGCCGCTGGCGCCGCGCATCATGGAGTTCTTCTTCGCCATCGGCATCCCGATCATCGAGGGCTACGGCCTGACCGAGACCTCGCCGGTCATCTGCCTCAACCCGCCCGGGCGCGAGAAGCCCGGCTCCGTGGGACCGCCGCTGCCGGGCATCGAGGTGCGCATCGGCGACGAGGGCGAGATCCTGACGCGCGGCCCGCACGTCATGCGCGGCTACCACGGCAACGAGGAGGCGACCCGCGCGGCGATCCGCGACGGCTGGTTCCACACCGGCGACGTCGGCCACCTCGACGCCGACGGCTACCTCGTCATCACGGACCGGCTCAAGGACCTGCTCGTCACGGCGGGCGGCAAGAAGGTGGCGCCGCAGCCGCTCGAGGGCCGGCTCAAGCGCTCGAAGTACATCTCCGAGGCGGTCATGCTCGGCGACCGGCGCCCCTACTGCGTGTGCCTCATCGTGCCCAGCTTCGTGCTCCTCGAGAAGCGCGCGAAGGAGCGCGGCTGGGCGCACGCGTCAAGGCGCGAGCTGCTCGCGCACCCCGAGGTGCTCGCGCGCTACCAGCGCGAGATCGACAAGCTCAACGCCGACCTCGCGCCGTTCGAGCAGATCAAGAAGTTCGCGCTCCTCGACCGCGAGCTGAGCCAGGACGCCGGCGAGCTGACGCCCACGCTCAAGGTCCGTCGTCGCGTCATCATGCAGAAGTTCGCCGACCTCATCGAATCTCTTTACGCCTCGGGCGCCTGACCTGGCGTCCACCCCACGTCCGGCGCGACGAGCCGGTCACCCTTCACACCCCAAGGAAAGGGCCTCATGAGACTCCATCGACCCCTGCTCGCGGCGGCGCTCGCGGTGAGCCTTCTCGGGCCGCGACTCGCGCACGGCGCCGGCTACGCCATCTACGAACAGGGCGCCTCCGTGCTCGGCATGGCAGGCGCCGGCACCGCGTCGGTGAGCGACGCCTCCGCCAATTACTTCAATCCCGCGGCGCTCGTGCGCATGGGGGGCAAGCAGCTGCAGCTCGGCGGCTCGTGGCTGCAGACCCGGACCAGCTTCGCGGGCGTCGGGCCCTACCCGGGCTACGGCGTTACGGAGGAGATGAAGACCGGCAACTTCTACCCGCCGACGGGCTACTGGTCGGCCCGAGTGGGCGCGAAGTGGGCGTACGGCCTCGGGTTCAACGCGCCCTACGGGCTCGGCGTGGACTGGAAGAACCCCGACACGTTCACCGACCGCGCGTACGTGACGAAGGCCGACCTGCGCTCGCTGGTCGGCAACCTCAACGTGGCGTACCAGGCGACGCCGACGGTGAGCGTCGCCGCGGGCTTCGACGCCATATTCGCCAGCGTCGAGCTGCGGCGCATCGAGCCCTCGGGCAAGCCGATCCCGGGCGGCGGCGGCGCGCCGCTCCTGGTGCGTGCGCACCTGAAGGGCGACTACACGCCCGGCTACACGGGCAACGCCGCGCTGCTGTGGACGCCGAACGCCGACTGGACCGTGGGCATCAACTACCGCGCCTCGGCCAAGATCAAGATCGACAACGGCGAGGCCGACTTCGCCCTGCAGCCCACGGGCAACCCGGCCGTGGACGCGGCCGCCGCCGACAGCCTGCCTCCGAAGCAGCACGTGAGCACGGAGCTGACGATGCCCTCGCTCGTCTCGGTCGGCGTCGCGTGGAAGCCCTCGCCCGACTGGACGTGGGAGCTGGACGTGAATCGCACGGGCTGGAAGCAGTTCAAGGAGCTGGCTCTCGCGTTCGACCAGACGCCGGCGCTCAACACCACGGTGAACGAGGACTACCAGGACGCGTGGCGTGTCAGCATCGGCGGCGAGCGCCGCATGACGCGCGTGACGTACCGCCTCGGCTACTACTTCGACCAGGCCGCGGCGCCGACCAAGAGCGTGACCACGCTGCTGCCGGACGCGAACCGGCACGGCGCCTCCGTGGGCCTGAGCTGGGCGCTGGGCCAGAGGAAGGCCTGGACGCTGGACGTCTACGACCTCTCGGTGTTCGTCGAGAACCGCAGCACCGAAAACCAGAACAGCCACGGCTTCGACGGCACCTACAAGTCCTACGTCAACGCGAGCGGCTTGAGCCTCGCCTACCGCTGGTGAGCCAGGAGACATGAGAGCCATGACGAAGCACCTTCGACTCGCCCCGGTCCTGCTGGCGGCGGCGTTCCTCGCCGGCTGCCAGGGCCCGTGCGACAAGCTGAGCCCCATCCGGGTCGCGGCCCCGACCGTCTCGGGCGGCGCGGCCAATTTCACGACCTATGCCGCGGTCGGCACCAGCATCTCCGCGGGCTACCAGTCCGGCGGCCTCGTCGACCGGCACCAGGTCGACGCGTTCACGGCCATCTTCGCGCGGCAGATCGGCAGGACGGTGCAGCTCGACGGCAGGGGTGGGTTCTCGGAGCCCACCGTCAACGGCAACGGCCTGCACGCGCTGCTCCAGCTGCGCTCCGTCAACCCGCTGATCATCACCAACGAAGGCCTGGCGGACGGCTCGCCGACCAACCTGGCGTACCCGGCCCCGTACCGGAACATGGGCGTGCCCGGCGCGATCCTGTACGACTTCGCCAACACGACGCGCTACGCGAGCGGAGCGTTCCCGCTGGTGACGCGCGGGCTCGGCTCGATCCAGAACCAGATGCTGAGCCTGAACCCGACGTTCATCACGTTCGAGTTCGGCGCCAACGAGGTGCTGGGGCCCGCGACGAGCGGCACCTCGACGCAGGCGCCGGGCACGGATCCCGCGAGTTACGCGGCCATGCTCACCGGCGCGATGAACGCGATCCACACCGCGGCGCCGGGCGCGACGCTGGCGATCTTCAACGTCCCCGACGTCGTGGGCTTCCCGTTCTTCACCACGCTCAAGCCGTACACGATCATGCTCGCCACCGGCCAGCCCACGACGCTCGTCGGCCCGAACGGGCCGCTGGCGCCCACCGACCTCGTGCTGCTCACGGCGGCCGACTCGCTCGCGACGGGCACCGGGTTCCCCGTGGGCTCGTACAACTACATCGCCCCGAGCGTGCCCGGGAACGGCCGGCCGCTGCTGGACTCGCAGGTGCTCGACACGTCCGAGGCGTCGGCCATCGAGAGCGACATCACGGCGATGAACGCGGTGGTCGACTCGGTGTCGCAGCGACCGTGGATCGCCGAGGTGGACCTCAACGGGTTGCTCGCGACGCTGGCCGCGAGGGACACCACGATCGGTCCGACCACGTACTCGACCGCCTACGTGACGGGCGGCCTGTTCAGCCTCGACGGCGTGCACCCCACCGACCTCGCCCACGCGCTGATCGCCAACACGATGATCGACGCAGTCAACGCGAAGTTCGGCTCCACGGTGCCCGAGGCGTACCCGCTCACCTACGCCACCGCGACCGCGTCGTCGGCCATGCCGGCGCCGGCGGGCGAGGGCGCCCTGAGGAACATGCGCGTCACGGGGCTGCGGGAGAGCCTCAAGCGGCTGTTCGGCCGCTGACGGCGCCGGAACGCGACGCGGGCGGGACCCGAACGGTCCCGCCCGCGTTCGCGTCGCGTCGGCGCGCCTTCAGCGCGGGCGCCAGCGCGAGCGCTCGCGCGTCACGGCGCGGCGCAGCCCCGCCGCGACGCGGTCGTAGTAGCCCGGCGT
>JBAIWU010000152.1:0-2825 GCA_037917155.1 Candidatus Eiseniibacteriota bacterium | reverse complement strand
CGCGCGGCGCGAGTTCAGCGAGGACTCGGGCCCGAACTTCGACCCGGCGCTGCGCACCTCCGTGCACGCCGGCGTGCGCTGCGACGGCTGCCACGCCGAGCTCAAGAGCGGCGACTTCCCGCACCCGAAGCAGCTCAAGAAGGTCGAGTGCGGCAGCTGCCACGCCGACGAGCTCAAGGAGCACCTCGAGAGCCTGCACGGCCAGGCCGCGGCGCGCGGCGAGAAGCTCGCGCCCACGTGCAAGAGCTGCCACGGCACGCACAACGTGCTCTCGCCGAAGGACGTCAACGCGCCCACGAACACGGTCAACATCCCGTTCCTGTGCAACCGCTGCCACCGCGAGGGCTCGCCGGTCCAGTCCTTCTATCACATCCCGCAGGACTCGATCCTGACGAACTACAGCGAGTCCATCCACGGCGAGGGCCTGTTCAAGAAGGGCCTGCTCACCACGGCCGTCTGCACGAGCTGCCACACCGCGCACCACCAGCTCCCGCACACGGACCCGCGCTCGAGCATCGCGCGCCAGAACGTGGCGCACACGTGCGAGAAGTGCCACGTGCGCATCGAGACCGTGCACGCGAAGGTCGTGCGCGGCGCGCTGTGGGAGAAGGCGCCGAACCAGGTGCCGGCGTGCGTGGACTGCCACCAGCCGCACAAGGCGCGCCGCGTGTACTACACGCAGGGCATGGCCGACCGGGACTGCCTGATGTGCCACGGCCGGAAGGACCTGCGCGGGACGCACGAGGGCCAGCCGGTGTCGATGTTCGTCGACACGAACGACCTGGCGCACTCGCGGCACGCGAAGATCGCGTGCGCCCAATGCCACACCGGCGCGACGCCCTCGCTCGACCGCCCGTGCGCCACCGTGAAGCCCAAGGTCGACTGCTCGGTCTGCCACGCGGAGATCGTGACCGTGTACCAGTCGAGCGTGCACGGAAAGCTCGCGGCCAAGGGCAGCCCCGACGCGCCCGAGTGCACGGACTGCCACGGCACGCACGGCGTGCGCGGTCACCTCGAGCCGGACTCGCGCACGTACGCGCGCAACGTGCCGACGCTCTGCGGCGGCTGCCACCGCACCGGGCAGAAGGCGGCGCTGCGCTACCGCGGCCCCGAGACGCACATCCTCGAGAACTACGAGGAGTCCATCCACGGCAAGGGGCTCGTCAAGAGCGGGCTCGTCGTCACCGCGACGTGCGCCGACTGCCACAGCCCGCACGGCGAGCTGCCCGCGAAGGACCCGGCGTCGACCGTGAACCGCGCCAACATCGCGCTCACGTGCGCGAAGTGCCACCGCGGCATCTACGAGCAGTTCGAGGCGAGCGTGCACGCGCCGGGGTTCGCGAAGAACGTCAAGGCCAAGCTGCCCGTGTGCTCGGACTGCCACACGTCGCACACGATCGGCCGCACGGACACGGAGAACTTCCGTCTGACGATCATGAACCAGTGCGGCCAGTGCCATCAGCAGCTGGCCGAGACCTACTTCGAGACGTACCACGGCAAGGTCTCGAAGCTGGGCTTCCTCAAGACCGCCAAGTGCTACGACTGCCACGGCTCGCACGACATCCTGCCCGCGTACGACCCGCGCTCGCACCTGTCGCGGCACAACATCGTGGCGACGTGCGCGAAGTGCCACCCGGGCTCGAACCGGCGCTTCGCGGGCTACCTCACGCACGCGACGCACCACGACCCGAAGAAGTACCCGGCGCTGTTCTTCGTGTTCTGGGCCATGACCGGGCTGCTCGTGTTCACGTTCCTGTTCGCGGGCCTGCACACGCTGGCGTGGCTGCCGCGTTCGCTGAAGTACCGCCGCGAGCTGGTGGCGTCGCACGCGCTCGAGTCGCCGATGCACGTGCGTCGCTTCCCGGTCATGTACCGGAACCTGCACCTGATGGTGATCACGAGCTTCATCGCGCTCGCGCTCACCGGCATGACGCTCAAGTTCTCGTACACGCCGTGGGCGTACGTCCTGTCGCGCGTGTTCGGCGGCTTCGAGGCCGCCGGCGTCATCCACCGCATCGGCGCGCTCGTGACGTTCAGCTACTTCGGCATCCACCTCGTGGACCTGTTCCGGCGCAGGGCGGCGAGCCGGCAGTCGTGGGTCAGGTTCATCCTCGGCCCCGACGGCATGATGTTCAGCGTCACCGACGCGAAGGAGATCCTGGGCTCGGTGAAGTGGTTCATGGGCAGGGGGCCGCGCCCCAGCTACGGGCGCTGGACCTACTGGGAGAAGTTCGACTACTTCGCCGTGTTCTGGGGCGTCGCCGTGATCGGCGCGTCGGGGCTGCTGCTCTGGTTCCCCACGTTCTTCACGCACTTCGTGCCGGGCTGGCTGCTCAACGTGGCGACGATCATCCACAGCGACGAGGCGCTGCTCGCGGTGGGCTTCATCTTCACCGTGCACTTCTTCAACACGCACTTCCGCCCCGAGAAGTTCCCCATGGACACGGTGATCTTCACCGGCGGCATCCCGCTCGAGGAGTTCAAGCAGGACCGCCCGCGCGAGTACGAGGCGCTCGTGGCGAGCGGCCAGCTCGAATCGCGGCTGGTGCCGGCGCCGGACCCGCGCGACGTGCGCGGCTGGAAGTGGTTCGGCGGCATCGCGCTCTCCCTGGGCATCCTGCTCATCCTGCTCATCCTGTACGCGGCGATCTTCGGATACCGCTGAGCGGAGCGACCGGGCGCGGGGCCCGGAAACGGTGAAGGGGTCCCCGGGCGGGGACCCCTTCCTCGTGCGCGGCGCGCGTCACTTCTCGCGCGGGCGTGACTCCGGCTTCTGCGGCGGGGGCGCCGGCTTCTTCGCGGGCGCGGGTGCCGGCGGCTTCGCC
>JBAIWU010000151.1:0-1518 GCA_037917155.1 Candidatus Eiseniibacteriota bacterium | reverse complement strand
TGATGCTCGGCGACTCGAGCCGCGTGGAGCTGGCGTGAAGGTGCTCGTCACCGGCGCGGGCGGCCTGCTCGCGCACGCCGTGCTGCCGGCGCTGGCCGCGGCCGGCCACGACGCGCGGGGGCTGACCCGCGCCGAGGCCGACGTCACCCGGCCCGATGCCCTGATCGCGGCGGCGCGCGCGTTCCGCCCCGCGTGGATCTTCCACTTCGCGGCCTGGGCGAAGGTGGACGACTGCGAGTCGCAGCCCGACCGCGCCTTCGTGGTCAACGGCCTCGGCGCCCGCAACGCGGCGCTGGCGGCGGCCGAGTCGGGCAGCGCGGTGCTGGCGGTCTCGAGCGACTACGTGTTCGACGGCAGGTCGCGCTCTCCGTACCGCGAGTACGACCCGGTCGCGCCGCTCCAGGTCTACGGCGCCTCGAAGTGGGCGGGCGAGCAGGCCGTGCGCGAGACCGGCGTGCGCCACCTGATCGTGCGGACCGCCTGGCTGTTCGGCCCCGGCGGGGGCAACTTCGTGGACGCGATCCTCAAGAAGGCCGGGGCCGGCGAGCCGCTGTCGGTGGTCGACGACCAGCGCGGCTCGCCCACCTACACGCCCGATCTGGCGAAGGCCCTGTTGCGGCTGGCCGAACGTGCCGAAAACGGCACATACCACTGCGTCAACTCGGGGGAGGCGAGCTGGCACGAGCTGGCGAGCGCCGCGGTGCGCGCGGCCGGGCTGGGCGTCGAGGTGCGGCGGACCGACACCGCCTCCCTCGGCCGTCCCGCGCGGCGACCGGCCTACTCGGTGCTCAACGCCTCGTGGAGCGAGCACGCGAGCGGCGCACCCCTGCCGAGCTGGAGCGACGCGCTCGACCGTCACGTGAACGCGGCGCGGGAGGCCCGATGAAGCGTCGAGCGCGGGAGAAGCATCCGCTGGAGCACGAGGCGCGGGGCTGGCTGCGCGAGGCCGCGGCCACCCTGCGGCGCACCGAGGCCCACTGTTCGGGGGCGGTGGCCGAGGCCGCCGAGGCGATCCTCCAGTGCCTCGAGACCGGCGGGACGGTGTACCTCTGCGGCAACGGCGGCAGCGCCGCCGACGCGCAGCACCTGGCCGCCGAGTTCTCGGGCCGCTTCCAGCTCGAGCGCGGGGCGCTCTCCGCCGTGGCACTGACCACCAACACCTCGGCGCTCACCGCGATCGGCAACGACTACGGATACGAGCACGTCTTCTCCCGCCAGCTCGAGGGGCTCGGCACCCCCGGCGACGTCCTGGTGGCGATCAGCACGAGCGGCGGCGCGGCCAGCGTCCGCCGGGCGGTGGCCACGGCGCAGCGGCTCGGCATGACCACGATCGCGATGACCGGCTTGAAGGGCCGCGCGTTCGCGGACTCCTGCGACATCGCGCTGGTGACTCCCCACGCGGCCACCTCCCACATCCAGGAGGGGCACATCGCCATGGGTCACGCCCTCTGCCTGATGGTCGAGCGCGCGCTGTTCGGCGAGCGGACCGCGGCGGGGGGCGCGCTCCGCGGCGGCTCG
>JBAIWU010000150.1:0-9828 GCA_037917155.1 Candidatus Eiseniibacteriota bacterium | reverse complement strand
CGCGCGCCGGCGCGCGCGTCGTGCCGATCGCGGGCGAGGTCTCGCTGGCCTCGTGGGCCCCCTCGCCCGACGCGGTGCGGGCGGGCGACGAGGCGCTGCTCGCCGAAGCGTGCGCCGCGGTCGTGGGCGCGCTCAAGCTGGACGGCGCCTGCGCGCTGCGCGTGCGCGAGGGCCGCGTCGGGCTGGCCGCGTTCGCGGGCGCGCGCCTGATGCCGGTGCTGGGGCCGGGCTTCCTGCCGGCGCTGGAGGGCGCCGACGGGCCGGTCGAGGTCGCGGCGCTCGACCTCACGCACGACGAGCGCGACACGCTCGAGCTGGCCGGCGTGCACTGGGTGCTGCCGGTGCCGGGCGAGCCGCGCACGACCGCGTTGCTGCTGGGCCGCCGCCTCGCGGGGCTGTGGCTCGACCGCGGCGAGGCACGCGACCTGACGCGCCTCACGCACCACCTCGCGGTCGCGCTCGAGAACATGGACCTGCGCCGCCGCGAGGAGCGGCACGTCGCGCTGCATCGCGAGCTCGAGGAGGCGCACCGGGTGCAGGCCCGGCGGCTGCCGCGGCGCACCCCCGTCTATCCGACGCTCGATTGCGCCGCGGTGACGCTCTCGACGGAGTCGGTGGGCGGCGACTACTACGACTTCATCGAGCTCGGTCCGCGCGAGTTCGCCCTCGCCGTGGGCGACGCGGCCGGGCACGGCGTCCCCGCGGCGCTCGTGCTCGCCGGCGTGCAGTCGCGCTTCCGCGCCGAGGCGCTGCGCGCGCGCCACCCGGGCGAGCTGCTCGAGGCGCTCAACCGCGACCTCGTCGCGGTGGCGCAGCCGGAGAAGTTCGTGAGCCTACTCTGCGCGCGCGTCGACGTCTCCGGCGCGCAGCTGCGGTTCGCCAACGCCGGCCTCACGCCCCCGCTCGTGCGCCGCGCCGACGGCCGCTTCGAGGAGGTCCGGGACGGCGGACTGCTGCTGGGGGTCCGCGAGGACGCGCGCTACGCGGTCTCGACGGTCGAGCTCGAGGCCGGCGACCTGGCGCTCGTCTACTCGGACGGCCTCACCGAGGCGAGCCGGGACGGCCGGATGTTCGGGCTCGAAGGGGTCCAGGCCGTGCTGGCGCGCAACGCCCACCGCCGGGCCGCGGACGTGGTCGAGGAGCTGCTCCAGGCGGTCCGGCGCTGGGCCAACGAGCCGCTCGACGACCTCACGATCGTGGTCCTGCGCCAGCTCACCCGGCCCGGGCAGCGCGCACGGCCGGGTCAAAGGGAGATCAAGCCCGGGGAGCCCGCGGCCGATACCCGGGGTTGAGGCGAACGGATGACGCCTCCCCCGCCCGCGCAGCCAACCCACGGGCGGCCGAACGGAACGGTTGACCGCGCGAGAGGCCGGGCGCGCGTCCTCGAGGTCGGAGGTACACCGTGGACGTCGGAATCGTGATGGTGCTCCTGGACCTGCTGTGGTGGATCCGGCGCTGACGCAAGCGGGGAAGACGAAACGGGGCCTCCGGCGACGCCGGCGGCCCCGAGTCATGTGGCGGTCCCGGGCGCGGCGCCTCAGCCCGCGGACAACGCCCCGACGAGCTCTTCCGCGAACGCGACGACACGCTCGACCGCGCCGTGCTCCGGATCCTCGGCGACGCGCCGCATGAACGCCGCGCCCACGATGACCGCGTCGGCGACGCCGCGCAGCCGGCGCGCGTCGTCGGCGCTCGAGATGCCGAAGCCGACCGCCACCGGCAGCGGCGAGCGGGCGCGGATCGCGGCGACGCGCTCGGGCAGCGAGCCCGACCAGCCCTGACCCTGCCCCGTGACGCCCGTGCGCGCGAGGCAGTAGGCGAAGCCGCGGCAGCGCGAGAGCAGCAGGGGCAGCCGCGCCTCGTCGGTCGTCGGGGCGATCAGGGCGATCGTGTCGAGGCCGGCCCGAGCGAGGGCCTCCCAGGTCTCGGGCGATTCCTCGGCGGGCAGGTCGCTCACGATGATGCCGTCGACACCCGCGTCCGCCGCGCGCCCCGCGAACGCCTCGAGGCCGAAACGCAGGACCGGGTTCGCGTAGGTCATCACGATCACCGGCAGCTGCGAGGCGCGCCGGAAGTCCTCGACGAGGTTGAGCACGGCGCCCGCGCTCACGCGCGCGCGCAGCGCCCACTCGGAGGCGCGCTGGATGTCCGGGCCGTCGGCGATGGGGTCCGAGAACGGGATGCCCAGCTCGACCGCGAGGACGCCGGCGCGGTCGAAGCCCGCCAGCATCGCGCGCGTCGCCTCGAGCGACGGGTAGCCGGCGGTGACGAACGGGATCAGGCCCGTCGCGCCCGCGCGCGCGGTGAACGCGGGCCCCAGGCGCGACTCGGCCAACGCCCGGTCAGTAGCCCCAGAAGCCGCGCCCGGGGCCCCCGTAGCCGTAACCGTACTGGAGCGGCGAGCGCACGTTCTGGAACTGGATCCGCAGGAGCGAGTTCGCGCTCGGCCGGTAGCTCAGGTCGAGGCCCTCGAGGAACATCGAGGAGTTCGGCGCCGACCCGGAGCCGAACGCGTTGCCCACGCGCACGCTCATCGCCAGCGGGGCGCGGAACTCGTACGAGAAGCTCGTCACCTGCAGCGCGCTCGTCCCGAAGCCATAGCCCGAGCCCACCGTGACCGTGCTGCTCATGTGGAAGCGACTCGGGTCGAAATTGCTGCCCAGCGAGCCGAGGCTGCCCAGCAGGCTGAACGGCACCCGCGGCTGGAAGCTCGAGGCGACGGACTCGAAACCGGTCCCGGTGTCGGCGCGGGCGGTGGCGGCGGCCATGAACGAGAGCGCAACCAGTGCGAGGGCAAGGCGACGGATCATGTGTGGTGACCTCCGTACCCCAGAAACTAGGAACCCGCGCCACCGAAGTCAACGTGCAAGCTTCGATGCGGCGCGGGTCCCCCCGGATTTGCGTGGTCTGGACGGCCTATTCGTCGACCTGTAGACGGATGACGATCTCGTAGGTTCCGCCCTTCGGGATGCGGACGGGCACGACGAGCTGCGTGTGGTGGCCGTTGGAGGACGGGGCGGGCGCGGCGGATGCGGTGGCGGGCGCGGGCGTCGGCGCAGGTGCCGGCGCGGGAGCGGGCGCCGTCGCCGTCGCGGACCGCGCCTCGGGCTGCGCGTGCGGCGCGGGCGCGGGCGCGGCCGGCTGCGTCGCGGACGCGGCGGCGGCGATGCCGGAGGGCGGCGCGGGCGTGCTCGCGGCGACCGGCGCGGCGGCGGCCGGTCGGGGCGCAGTCGCGGCGGTGGTCGCGTGGGCGGCCGTGATCGAACCCGGGAGCTCGATCTCACGACCGTAGTCGATGCGCGTCTCGTCGCCGCCCACGACGGGCGCGGGCGTCGTCTGCGCCTCGTGGTGGATGGCATGCGCGGGGGCGACCGGCGCGGCGGTCGGCCGCGGCATCTCCCGGCTCGACGGCGCCTCGGCGGCCTCGGGCGGCGCGCTGGCGCGGCTCGAGCCGCTCGGCGCGCGGCGGAGGTCCTTCGTCACCTTCTCCATCAGCAGGTGCGAGATGCCGCGGAACGTCTCGAACACGCCCTTGCCGTCGCGCGCGACCGCCTCGAAGCAGGGCACCTTGTTGCCGGGGTTCAGCTCGGCGTTCAGCTCGTCGAGCGAGTACACGTTGCCGAGATCGCGCTTGTTGTACTGCAGCACCCACGGGATCGTGTCGAGGCTGATGTTGTACTCGGCGAGGTTGGCGCGCAGGTTCGCGAGCGACTCGCGGTTCTCCTCCATCTTGCCGACCTCGGAGTCGGCGACGAACACGATCGCGTCGGCGCCCTTGAGCACCAGCTTGCGGGTCGCGTTGTAGAACACCTGGCCGGGAACCGTGTAGAGGAGGAACCGGGTCTTGAAGCCCATGATCTCGCCGAGATCGAGCGGGAGCAGGTCGAAGAAGAGCGTCCGGTCGGACTGCGTCTTCATGCTCACCATCTTGCCACGGCTCGTGTCGGGCACCGCCTCGTAGATGGCCTCGAGGTTCGTCGTCTTGCCGCACAAGCCCGGTCCGTAATAGACGAGCTTGGCGTTGATCTCCTTGCCCGAATAGCTCACGACGACCACGGTTCATCTCCTCCCTGTAGTGACCCCACCCGGTCACGAGGCAATTCCCATGGAGCCCCTTGCCGCCCTTTCTCCACAGGCACCTCGAGGCCGTCCGACCGAAGCCCGACGACGGATGGGGTCGCCACACCGGTGCCCGACCGGATCGAATCCGGCCGACATGACGAGGGCCGAAGGTGCCCGCCGCCCTGGACGTCCATCACGTGCAGTCATCGGCCCGGCAGCGGCGCGGCTTCAGGGGTTTCTGGCGCAGGGAGGGCCCCGGGAGGGCCCGTGGCGGCGGGCGGCCGGGCCGCGGACCGGGGCGCCGGCGAGGGCGAGGCCCGGGGTGCTGCGCGACCGGCGGGCGGCTAGACGGCGACGGCCGCCTTCTCGCGCTGGATCCAGATGCCCGGGCGCTCGTGCACCTGCGTCTGGATGCGGCCCTCGCCCGCGTTGTAGTGCGAGAGGAAGATGCTCTTGAGCTCCTCGGCCTGCGAGGCCGGGAAGTAGCGGCGCGCGCGCGTGAACATCTCGTCGCGATCGGAGTAGACGTAGGCCGTCACCTCGGTGACGCGCTCGAACTGGCTCTGCGTGTACGCCGCGTCGGGCGAGTCCTCCATGTCGAGCCACAGCGAGGCCCTGGGCGCCAGCACGTCGAAGCGGTGCCTCGTCGCCATGAGGTGTTCCCACAACCCGAAGATCTCGAGCGGCACGAAACGAACCTGCGTCAACGTGGACCCCTTGCGTCGCAATTCGCAGCGAACGAGCTTCTGGCTCGACATGGATCCCTCCCCGCTTCGGCCGCGCCGCGGCGAACGCACTCGCCGCATGGCACGCCGCAGGCCCGGGCGCCGTCCTCAACGTGGTCGCCCACTCTCGTGGAGCCATGCTAACGCCGTCCGCGGGAGACGGCCAACGAATCCGGTCCCGCGCACCGTGCGGGGCCGCGGCGCGGGCCCGACGACGCGCAAGGACGGGCGGGCGAGGGGGGTCTGCGCGTGGCTTGACACCTCCACGTCATCCCCATACGGTCGCGCCGACTCCGGTTCCAGCCGGTGTGATCGTTCGCCGTGGCCGCCCCGGCGGCCCCACGGGAAGTGGAGATCCTTCATGTCGCGACTCGTCTACGGCTGGCTCACCGCGATCATCGCAGGCATGCCGGTCCGGCTGGGCTACCTGATCGCCGACGCGCTCACCGAGCTGCACTACCGGTTCTTCCCCGCCCGCCGCCACGCCGCGCTCGCGAACCTGGCCGTGATCCTGCCCCGGGCCTCCCGCCGCGACCGCGCCCGCATCGCGCGGCGCATGATGCGCAGCTACAACCGCATGATGTTCGAGTTCTTCCGCCTCCCCCACCTGTCCCGCGAGGAGCTCATCGCGAACGTGCAGGTCGAGGGCCGGGAGCACCTCGAGCAGGCCATGGCCCGCGGCCGGGGCGTCGTGCTGGCGTCGTCGCACCTGGGCAACTGGGAGCTGGCCGCCGTGATGCTCGCGCAGATGGGCTACACGATCTACGCGGTGGCCGGCGTCCAGCTCGGCCGCTGGCTCTCGGGCGCGGTGCGCGATACGAAGACCGAGCTGTCCATCGTCACGGTCTCGCCCGAGGACGGGTTCCGGAAGCTGCTGCGAGCGCTGGAGCACAACGACCCGGTGGCGCTGGTGGTCGACGGCGACATCTACCAGCACGGCGTCGAGGTCGAGTTCTTCGGCCGCACGTACAACTTCCCCGCGGGCCCCGGCGTGCTGGCGCAGCGGACGGGCGCGCTCGTCATCTGCGGTTACTGCGAGCGGCTCGGTCGCGCGCGCTTCCGCATCCTGATGGAGAAGCCGCTCGATCCGGCGGACTTCCCCACCGTGGCGGCGCTGAACCAGGCCGTGGCCGGCACGGTCGAGCGCCACATCCGCGAGCACCTCGACCAGTGGTGCATCTTCCGCCCCATGTGGGAACCCGCGTCGCACACCGCCGAGGAGCACGCGGGCGAGGCGCGGAGAGCCGAGGCGTGAGGATCGGGATCGTCTCGCAGTCCTACTACCCGCGCTACGGCGGCGTCACCGAGCACGTGCACGCGCTGGCCGTCGAGCTGCGGCGACGGGGCCACGAGGTCACGATCCTCACGAGCCGCTTCCGCAAGGGCGAGACGGGCGAGGTGAACGGCGTGCGGCGGATCGGCTACAACATCCTCGTGCCGTTCAACCGCGCGTTCGTGGACTTCACGATCGGCTGGGGGCTCAAGGGGCAGCTCCGGCGCGCCATCCGCGAGCTGGACCTCGACGTCGTGCACGTCCACTGCCCCACCGCGCCGACGCTGCCGGTGATGGCGATCGCGGTCTCCGACCGCCCCACGGTGGGCACGTTCCACTCGACCGGCGGGCGCACGGCCCTGCAGGACGCCTTCCAGCCGGTGCTCGGCCCGCTCATGGCCCGGCTCGACGGCAAGATCGCGGTTTCGGACACGGCGCGCACCACGGCCGAGCTCTACTACCCGGGCCACTACGACGTGATCCCCAACGGCGTCGACGTCGAACGCTTCCATCCGCTGGTGCCGCCATTCCCCGAGTGGCGCGACCCGGACCACGTCAACATCCTCTTCGTCGGCCGGCTCGACCCGCGCAAGGGCGTGCAGGACCTGGTCGCGGCGATGCCCGAGGTGATCGAGCGCACCGACGGGCGCGCGCGGCTGCTCGTCGTGGGCGACTCCTACCTGCGGCCGCAGATCGAGGCGCAGGTGGCGGACGCCGCGCGCCACCACGTGCACTTCCTCGGCCACGTGCCGAGCGCCGACCTGCCGCGCTGGTACGCGACCGGGGACATCTCCTGCTCGCCGGCCACGGGCAACGAGAGCTTCGGCATCGTGCTCGTCGAGGCGATGGCCGCGGGCCGGGCGCTCGTGTGCTCCGACATTCCGGGCTACCGCACCGTCGTGACGCCGGGCGAGAACGCCGCGTGCTTCCGGCCCGGCGACGTGCGCGCGCTCGCCCGCACGCTCGCGAACCTCGCCGACGACCCGGCGCGCCGCGGCCGCCTCGCCGAGGCCGGCCGCCGGCGTGCGCTCGACTTCGCCTGGCCGCGGGTCGTGGACCGCATCGAGGCCGTGTATCGCGAGGCGGTCGGCCACCACCGCGCGGCGCTCACCGGTCACACCGCGGCCTGATCGCCATGCCCGAGGCGGTCCGCTCCCGCCCGTTGCTCCTGCAGCGCGACTTCGCGTCGCTGTGGTGGGGGCAGCTCATCTCGATCCTCGGCGACCGGCTGAACTACCTCGCGCTCGGCGGCCTGCTGCTCGAGCACACCGGGCGCTTCGCCGACCCGACGCAGTCCTCGATCCTGCTGGGCGTGCTCGGCAACGTCATGCTGGCCCCGGTGCTGCTGTTCGCGCCGTTCGCGGGCCCCTGGGTGGACCGCTGGAACCACCGGAGCACGATGATCGTCTCGGACGCCATCCGCTGCGGGCTGGTGCTGCTGGTCCCGCTCGCCTACACGGCGACGCACCACATCGGCACGACGTTCACGATCGTGTTCCTGCTCTTCACGTGCAACGTGTTCTTCCTGCCCGCCAAGAGCGCGATCACGCCCGAGATCGTGCCGGCGGAGCAGCTGCTCGCGGCGAACACGCTGCTCTCGATCGCGGGCATCGCGGCCACCGCCGTCGGCGCGCTGTTCGGCGGCTGGCTCGTCGACCACCTCGGCTGGAAGACCGCGCTGTGGGTGGACGCCGCGACCTATGTCGCGAGCGTCGTCTCGATCGCCCTGATCCGCTATCGCGCGCCGCGGCACGAGGCGGCGCCGTTCACCACCGTGAGTGGCTACTTCCGCGAGATCGGCGAGGGGCTGCTCGTCGTGAAGCGGAGCGCGCCCGTCGGGCTCGCGCTCACCGCGCTGGCCGCGGTCTGGGTCGGCGGCGGCTTCGTGCACGTCGCCGGCAACCAGCACATCCAGCGCGCGGCGAGCGTGCCGGGCATGGAGCGCATCGGCGTGCTCATGGCCGTGCTCGGCGTGGGCAGCGCCGCCGGGACGTGGTTCGTGAACGTGCGCGGGCGGCGCGTCCCGCGGCCGTGGACGCTCGGGGCGGGCCTGTTCCTCGCAGGCGCGTGGATGGTGGCGTTCGCGGTCTCGACGCGCTTCGCCGTGTTCGCGATCGCGGCGTTCCTCGTCGGGTTCTGCATCTCGCCGGCGTTCGTGCTCACCGAGACCCTGCTGCAGGAGGGCACCGACCTGCGCACGCGCGGGCGCGTCTTCAGCCTGCGCGACTTCGGCATGCGGCTGGGCTTCCAGGTCGCGATCTGGATCGCGGCGCTGCTGACGCCGCTCTTCGGCACCTCGGCGGCGCTGGTCGTCGCCGCCGTGCTCGTGTCGCTCGCGGGCGTGCTCTCGATCGTCTGGGGACAGCACGCCCCCGAGCTGATGCGCCCCGGCCCCGGCGAGGCGCCGCGCACGCCGGGCGCGCCCGGCGTCACCGGTAGCGGCTCTTGAGCGTCCCCCACGTGCTCCGGCGCACGGGCGTCGAGCCGCACGCGGCCAGCTCGAAGTGGTCGAGCTGCAGCGCGCAGCCCTCGACGGTCCCGCACTGCGCCGTGCCGTAGAGCGCGACCGCCTGCCCGCTCCCCGCGTACGGCCGCAGCGCGTCGGCGGCCGGGTTCGCGACGTAGAACGCGCCCCAGCAGCCGTCCGCGCAACCCGTCACCTGCACGGCCCAGCCCCAGTCCGTCACCGCGCCCACGACGAGCGGGGCCGAGGCGTCGGGGCACGCGGCGTAACCGGGCGGCGAGCAGGGCGACGAGGTGCACGCGGGCGGCGGCAGCAGGACGGCGTCGCGGTTCGCGTCCACCAGCCGCACCTGGTACGTCCAGGCGGTCGCCGGCGTCGGCGTGGTGTCGAGCCACGAGCAGGACTGCGTCTGCCCCGGCACGCGCGCGATGAGGTCGGGATTCAGGCGCACCCACTCGCCGCAGCCCGCGCTTGCGCGACGGTAGAGGTCGTAGCCCACCCACTCGGGGTGGCCCGTCGGGTACGAGGGATCCTCCCACCACGACCAGCTCAGGCGGATCGACGTGCTCGACGCGGCCGATGCGCCGACGTCGAGCGCGCCCGCGCGCGCGAATGCGGGCGCGAGCGCCGCGATCGCCGCGGCGAGGACGGTCGCGAGGAGCGACATCGGGAACGGCATCCGCATGGGATCACCTCACCGGTAACGCGACTTGAGCGCGCCCCACGTGTCCCGTCGCACCGGCACGGGCAGGTCGGGGGGCGGCAGCAGCGCGAGGTCGGGGTTGTCCGCGAGGGGCGCGGTGCGTGAGCAGGTCGAGACGAGCGGGTGGTACCAGGGACCCGCGACGCCGAGGTCGATCACGCCCGCGTAGACGAGCACGTCCTGCCCCGGGACGAACGGGTAGCCGCAGTCGGCCGGGGACGCGGGCGTGAACACGGTCATGCGCGTCGAGACCGCGCCCTTCCAGACGGCGGTCGCCGCCACGTCGACGACGACGAGCGTGCCCCACGGCGGCCACGCGCCGACCACCGACGGCCCGACCGACATGACCCGGCCCGCGAACACGTAGGTGGCGTGCGCGAGCGCGTCCGTGACGCTCTCCGGCGCGGGGCAGCTGCACGCGGCGCGGCTCGCGCCGGGCCCGAGCAGGACGAGCGCGAGCGCCGTCGCGAGCGCGCGGCGCGCGGCGGCGGAGCGGGTGCGTGGGGCGTGGGGCATGTCACCTCCGGAAGGGCGCGGGCGACCCGCGCCCTCCTTGCGCCCAGTCTACGCCCCTCGCCACGCCCCACGCACGGCCGGGGTC
>JBAIWU010000149.1:0-4374 GCA_037917155.1 Candidatus Eiseniibacteriota bacterium | reverse complement strand
CGCAGGCGCGGCCGGCGCTGCCTGGGGCGCGTGCGTGGCCTCGGCCGCATGCGCCGGGGTCGCGCCGGGCGCGAGGCGCGCGAGCACGCCCTTGCAGATCGAGCGCAGCGTCTCCGAGACGCCGCGGCCGTCGCTCGCGACCGCCTCGAACTCGGGCCAGTCGTGCTCGTTCAGCCCGGCGCGCAGCCGGCTCACGGGCACGGCGAGCGGCACGTCGCGCTTGTTGTACTGGACCACCCACGGGATGCGCGCCAGCGCGGGTCCGGTGACGCCGATCGTGCGCAGGTGCTCGTGCAGGTCGGCGAGCGACTCGCGGTTGGCCTGCTCGCGCGAGGGGTGCGAGTCGGCCACGAAGACGAGGCCGTCGACGCCCTGCAGCACGGCGCGCCGCGACAGCCGGTAGTAGACCTGCCCGGGCACCGTGTAGAGGTGGAAGCGCGTCAGGAAGCCGTTCACCTGCCCCAGGTCGATGGGCAGGAAGTCGAAGAACAGCGTGCGCTCGTGATCGGTCGCGATCGAGATGAGCTTGCCGCGGCGCTCGGGGGGCAGCCGGTCGTGCAGGGCCTTGAGGTTGGTGGTCTTGCCGCACAACCCGCAGCCGTAGTACACGATCTTGAAGTGGATCTCGCGCGTCCGGTGGTTGATCAGTGCCACGTCGGTCCCTTCGGGACGCGTCCCGCCTCTAGTCGCCGAACAGCGCGTCGACCTCGCTCGCCGCGGCACTGACGAAATCGGGGGCGTCGTCGAACTGCGCCGCGGGCGCCTCGACGATCCCCACCTTCTCGAACAGGCCGCGGAAGACCGCGTCCAGCTCCGCCGCCGCGCGCCGCGCCCGGAACCGCACCAGCCCCAGCGAGCTGCGCCGGTCGAACACGGTGCAGAGGATCACCCGGTCGGCGAGGAGGCAGGAATGGATGGACCGGGCCCGGCCCTCGCTCACGACCGCGTCCACGCCCGTCTCGCCCAGCAGCTGGGCCAGCTCGGCGTTGGCGGTGAAATCGGCGGCCACCAGGCTGGCGAAGGACATGGCGTCGAAATCGTCCACGCGCCCCGCCGAGGTGATGAGCTGGCCGGAACGGTCGATCAGGTGGGCCGAGAGCGCGTTCGTGCGCTCCAGCAGCTCCGCGAGCACGAGATCGATCGATCGAAAGTCATTTTCGAACAGAGTCCACTGCGGCATGGGGCCCCCCCGCTCTCCGGCGGTTCGAGGGTTGACCTGTGTGGTTGGAACTCTGTGGCACGTCCATGTTCCAGAGATAGGGGTAACACGCGGGCGATCCGGACGACAAGCACTTACTGCCCCCCCGGCCCGCGCGGCCCGGGGCGTGCCTGCCCCCGAAAACGCTGGAGGCGGCGTCCTTGTGGGACGCCGCCCCGGTGCGCGAGGTGGTACCTCGCTGCGATCAGGCCTTGCGGACGTTCGCCGCCTGCAGACCCTTCGGCCCGCGGACGACGTCGAACTCCACGCCCTCGCCCTCGGCGAGCGTCTTGAAGCCCTCGCCCTGGATGGCGGAGAAGTGCACGAACACGTCCTCACCACCCTGCTGGGAGATGAAGCCAAAGCCCTTCGCCTCGTTGAACCACTTCACGGTGCCACTAGCCACTTGAAGCTCCTGTTGTATCCGGGTCCTCGGACCCGTGTTGCCGCTGAACCACGCTGCGGCTGCGTCCGGTCAACGTGACCGATTGCCCTGGCCGCCCGAGGGGGCGCCCCACAAAAAATCCGCCAGAAGTCACTGGCGGATCTGAACGTGGCGGCACATCCACAACAACCAAGACGTGCGCAGTATCGGCGAAGTCGGGCGAAAAAGCGAATGAAATCCGCGCCGGGCCCGGACCGCCCGGTCGCCGTCCGGCCGGTCGCCGCACAACTCGTTGCGGGACAACGGCCTGCGGCGCAATCGTCGGTGCGCGGCCGGCGCGGGTCAGTCGTGCTCGTCCTCGATCTCGCCGACGATCTCCTCGAGGATGTCCTCGAGCGTCACGATGCCGAGGAACGTCCCGTCGGCCCCGCGCACGACCGCCATCTGGCGCTTCTCGCGCCGGAACATCGCCAGCACGCGGCGCGCCGGCGCCCCCGGGTCGACGAACAGCGCCGGGTACATGGCGTCGTGCAGGATGACGAGCCCCCGGAGCGAGAAGATGTGGAACAGGTCCTTCGTGTTGACGATCCCGACGATGTTGTCGGGCTCGTTCTCCCACACCGGCATGCGCGTGTGGGCCGTCTCGCGCGAGGTGTCGAGGATCTCGTCCTCGGTCGCGGTGAGCGAGAGCGTCACGACCTTCTCGCGCGGCACCATGACGTCCCGCACGGTCTTGTCCGAGAGCTCGAAGACGTTGCGGACGTAGCGGGCCTCCTCGGCCGGGATGACGCCCGCCTCCTCGCCCTCCTCGACCAGCCGGTCGATCTCCTCGGACGAGTGCACGGCCTGCTCCGGCGTCGGCTCGGGCACGCGCAGCAGCCGGATCGCGAGCCCGCCCGAGCCGCGCATGAGCACGACGAGTGGCCGCGTCATGCCGCGGAACGCGAGCAGCGGCCCGGCCAGCATCAGCGCGGCGCGCTCGGCGTGCTGGATGGCGATCGCGCGCGGCACCAGCTCGCCGAGCACGATGTGCAGGTACGTGATGATGAGGAACGCCACCGCGACCGCCACGCCGTGCGCGAGCGCCAGGCTCCAGGCCCGCGACAGGCCGGAGAACCAAGGCAGCAGCGCCTGCGCGATCGCGGGCTCGCCGATCCAGCCCAGCGCCAGGCTCGCCAGCGTGATCCCGAGCTGCGACGCCGCGAGCGAGTCGCTCAGGTTCTCGATGCAGCGCTGCACCGTGCGCGCGCCGAGCACGTTCTCCTCGACGAGCTGCTCGATGCGCGTCCAGCGCACGGTGACGAGCGCGAACTCGACCGCCACGAAGAACGCGTTGAGCGCCACGAACAGCGGGACGAGGAGGATGAACCAGGGGTTGGCCATGGCGGCGCCGTCGCCGGCTAGTCCACCTCGCGCCGGCCTTCGAGCGCGCGGCTCAGCGTCACGAGGTCGGAGTACTCGAGGTCGGAGCCCATGGGCACGCCGCGGGCGATCCGCGTGACGCGCACGCCCAGCGGCGCGATCAGCTTCGACAGGTAGAGCGCGGTCGCCTCGCCGTTCACGTTCGGGTTCGTCGCGATGATGATCTCGCGCACCTCGGGGCCGCCGTCCGGCGCGCTCGCCCGCAGCCGCTCGAGCAGCTCGCGGATGCGGAGCTGCTCGGGGCTGGTGCCCTCGAGCGGCGAGAGCGCCCCGCCGAGCACGTGGTAGCGGCCGCGGAACGCACCGGTGCGCTCGAGCGCGAGCACGTCGCCCGGCTGCTCGACCACGCACAGCAGCCGCGGGTCGCGCTGCGGGTCGGCGCACAGGGCGCACGGGTCGCCCTCGCTGAAGTTGCCGCAGGTGCTGCAGAAGCCGACGCGCTCGCGCACGGCGCGGATCGCCTCGGCCAGCCGCAGCGCGTCCTCGCGCGGAACCCGCAGCAGGTGGAGCGCCAGCCGCTGGGCGCTCTTCTGCCCCACGCTCGGGAGCTTGACCAGCTCCTCGATCAGCAGTTCGAGGTACTTCGAGCTGTACACGTTCGCGAGCGCGCGGGCGCGGTCAGAAGGGCAGCTTGAAGCCGCCGGTGAGCTTCGCGTAGGCCTCGGCCATCTTCTCCGACGAGTTGCGCTGCGCCTCGCCGACGGCCGTGATCACCAGGTCCTCGATGAGCGTGACGTCGTTGTCCTTCAGCAGCTCGGGGCTGAGCTTGAGCTCGCGGAGCATCTGCTTGCCGTCGACGACGGCCTTCACGGCGCCGCCGCCGCTCGAAGCCTCGAAGCGCTCCTCGGCCAGCTTCTCCTGCAGCTCGCCCATCTGCTTCTGGACCTTCTGGGCCTGCTTCATCATGTCGCCGAAGCTCTTCATCATGTGCTGCGGTCTCCGCGGCCGGGTCGCTCGATCACTTCGCCGTCGAAGAACTCGATCGCCCGGTCGATCAGGGGTTTCACGTCCGAGAGGCTCGCGGGCCGCGGGCGGACCGCGCCGTCGAGCGGCACGCACCGTAGGTCCAGCGGCGAGCCGAAGGCGCGGCCCAGCTCCTCGCGCACGAGCGCGCGGTGCTCGCTGGCGTCCACGACCGCGCGGTGGAGGTCGTCCATCGCCAGCACGAGCGCGCCGCCCGCCAGGCCCGCGAGCCGGCAGTCCTCGAGGAACGCGCCGAGCATGCGCTTGCGCATGTTGACCGCCGCAACCACCCCCCGCCAGCGCAGCTCGACCGACTCGTCGAGCTGTGGCCCGTCCTCCACGCCGACCGCGGCGACGGGCTCGGGCGCTGGCCTGGCGACGGGCGCGGGCGCCGCGGCAGCCGGTG
>JBAIWU010000148.1:0-5258 GCA_037917155.1 Candidatus Eiseniibacteriota bacterium | reverse complement strand
AGCGGCCGCGGCTGCTGCTCCAGCTCATCGAGGCGACCGCGCACCGCCAGCGCTGAATTCGACGTCGCATCCTCTGGCACCGCACGCTGCTCGAACGAGGGCGGCCGCCGGATCCGGCGGCCGCCCGTCGCGCGTGGACCGGCCTCAGTGGACGATCGCGACCCGCGCCGTGCGAGCCAGCGCGCCGTCGACGCGCGCTAAGTAGACGCCCGCCGGCAGCGTCGCCGCGTCGTCGATCGAGAGCTCGGCCGGCCCCGCGGGCAGCAGCGCCTCGACCGGCCCGCGCACGCGCCGGCCCGCGACATCCACCAGCTCGAGCCGCACGCCGCCGGCCCGGGGCAGCGTGAAGCGCAGCGTCACGCGTCGCGTGGCCGGGTTGGGCGAGACCTCCAGCCCGGAGGCCAGGCCGGCGCGGGGCGAGGGCACCGCGAGCGGCGGCGCGACGAACGCGAGGGCCCACGTGCCCTCCTCGCCGACATCCGTCCCGCCGAACCACGTGAGGCGTCGCGTCCCGGGGTCGAACACGCCGCGCGCGGTGGACTGCGGATGGGGCGGGACACCGGTTGCGCCGATCGGCGTCCACGTTGAGTCCGTCGCGGGGCGCATCGCCTCGACCACGGGGTCGGGCTGGTCGTAGCGCCATGCGACGCGCACGAGCGCGTGCGCGGCCGGGTCCCAGAACGCCGCGCACGTGACCTCGTCGGACGCGTAGGAGGGACCGTCGAGACCGCTGGCCACCTGGCGCCAGCGCCCCTGCCCCGTGAGCGAGAGCGCCCACACCTCGCCGGCGCGCACGGTCCCGGTGCCGTAGTAGCCATTGCTGTTCGAGCCGCCCACGAGGAACGCGCAGGTGTCCGCCGCGTCCACCGCGAACAGGGCGCCCGAGCGGGGTGCGGGCCCGGCGCCCGCGGGCGAGAGCTTCGTCCACACCGGCAACCCGTCGAGCGAGAACGTCCACAGGTCGCCGAGGTAGCCGAGCCCGGCGCTCGCGCCGTCGAGGCCGCCGAAGACCAGCATGCGGCGCGACAGCGGGTCGAGGGTCACCGCCGGCTCGCTGCGCTGGTGCGGCAGCACGCCCACGGGAGCGACCTGGCTCCAGGCCACGCCCGCGAGCGGGCGCTGCCAGAGCTCGTTGGTGTAGACCCCGGTATTCGTCCCGCCGAAGACGAGCATGCGCGAGTTGACCTGGTCGACGATGGCCTCCGCACCCGAGCGCGGCACGAGCGGTCCGCCGGTCGCCGGCAGCAGCGACCAGCCCGACACGTCGCTCCCCGGGAGCGTCCACAGGTCGTTCGAAGGGGTGAAGTAGTAGCCCCCGCCCGTCGAATCGACCGCGCCGCCGAACAGCAGCACGCCGCCGTCGGCGGGGTTCGTCGCGAGCGCGTGGCCGCTCCTGGGCGCCGGCTCGCCCGCGAGCCGGGTCCACGAGACGAGTCCCACGAGGTCGTACGCCCACAGGTCGCTGCTCGTCCGGCTGCTCGAGTAGGCGCCCGGGCCGCCGCCGCACATGAGCTCGCGATGGTGCGCGGCGTCGGTGACCCAGGCGCTGCCGCTCTGCACGATCGGCAGCGATGCCGTGGACCAGGTCCAGCTCGTCCATTGCGACCACGCCGACCCGGCCGGCAGCGTGTACGCGGACGCGGCGTAGTCGGTCGGCACGCACACGAAGCGGTCGCCGGCCGCGTCGAAGAAGAACCGCAACGCTCCCGAGTAGTAGTAGGGCCCGTTCGTGTACGGCGCGACCGACGACGACCACGTCGGGGAGAGCGTGCCCAGCGGCATGGAGTAGAAGACGACGTTCGTCGAGTAGTTCACGGTCTGCACCCCGGCGAGCCAGAGCCGGTGCCTCGCTTCGTCGATCATCAGGCCGCCGGGCGTGAGGCCGGTGGGCCAGGCGCCCGCCACCGCCACGCTCGCCCACGCCGGCGTGTCACCCAGCGACAGCGACCAGAGGTCGGCGAGCGGGTTGAACCCGCCGTTGACGCCCCCGTAGACGAGCAGCCGGCCGCCGAGCGTGTCGACCACGGCGAGGTGATTCGCGCGGGCCGAGGGTGTGGCGCCGCCCGGCTCGAGCTGCGTCCAGGCCGGCGTGCCGTCCAGGGAGAGCGCCCAGACGTCGCCGAGGTAGCTGCCGTCGGCGTCGATGCCGCCGTACACGAGCATGCGCCGGTGGCCGGCGTCGAGGACGGCCACGTGCCCCCATCGGGCCGACGGACCCGGCGCCGCGACGGCGAGCTTCCGCCAGCCGAGCCCGCCGGAGAGATCGAGCGCGAACACGTCGCTGAAGAGCCGGGTCCCGTTGCTGCCGCCGAACACGAGCAGGCGGTTGGTCGCGGGATCCACGACGGCGCTGTGTCCCATGCGCCGCGGCGTCTCCGCGATGCGGCTCCAGGCCGGCGCGGGGTACCAGGCCACGGCCGGCGCCGCCGGGGCGCGCGAGGCGGTCGGCGCCGGGCCCGACGTCTCGCGTGCGAGGCGCTCGGCGTAGAAGTCGCGCTGCCACTGCGCCAGTCCGGGATCGGCGGACGCGCGTCGCAACTGTGCGAGCAGCGCGGCGCGCGCCGGCTCGCGCGCGGAGGATGTGGTGGAAACGGCGAGGGCCAGCAGGACGACGCAGGCCAGCGTGGACGCGAAACGGCTCGGACAGGTGGGGCTCATGGCGGCGCTCCGAGGTTCGTGGGGCCGGGCATCTCCACGCTCGCATCGGGGGCGGACGCGCGCGGACCGGTTGGTCACCGAGGCCCCAGGCGACGCGGGGGAGTGGGGTCGCGCGCGCCCGGATGCACCAGGGCGCCGGCCTCCGTCCTGCGGCTCGATCCACTGCTGGCACGAGCATACACCCGGCCATGCACGCCGCTTTCGATATTCGTACGCACCTGCACGGGCGGCCCGGCCCGCCCGCGATGTGTGTGAGGGCCGCTCGGGTTCCTGCGGCCGGGTCCGGTTTGACAATATCGGCGCGGCACCAGCACCATCGCGGTCCTGTACGCCACAGGCACACGGGAGCCGGGTCCCGCCGGACCCGCTCCGCGGGGGGAGGTCGCCACGGAACCGTTCTGGATCGCGCTGCTCACCGGCTTCGTCGTCCAGGGCTACAAGGGCTTCGCCGTCTTCTTCACCACGGGGCGCTGGAACCTGCGCCGCTTCGTCGAGACGGGGGGCATGCCCAGTTCGCACTCGGCCGCGGTCGCGGCGCTCAGCACGGCCATCGGGCTGCAGGAGGGTTTCACCTCGGCGCTCTTCGGCGTGACGCTCTATTTCAGCCTCATCGTGATGTACGATGCCGCCGGCCTCCGCCGCGCCGCGGGCCGCCAGGCGGCGGTGCTGAACCGCCTGATCGACAGCCACTTCCGCCACCCGCAGGACGACACTCAGCGCCTCATGGAGCTGCTCGGCCACACGCCGTTCGAGGTGCTCGTGGGCGGCCTGCTCGGCGTCCTCGCCGCGCTACTCTGGAATCGGATCCATCCGCTATGAGCCTGCTCGAACGCATCCATTCGCCCGCCGACCTGAAGGCCCTGACCCGCGAGGAGGTCGATCGCCTCGCGGCCGAGATGCGTCACGTCATCATCCAGACGGTCGCCCGCAACGCCGGCCACCTCGCGCCCAACCTCGGCGTCGTCGAGCTGACGCTGGCCCTGCACAAGGTCTTCGACACGCCCACGGACAAGATCATCTGGGACGTCGGCCACCAGTCGTACCCGCACAAGCTCCTCACGGGACGCGCGGACGTGTTCCACACGCTGCGCCAGCTCGGCGGCATCGCCGGCTACCCGCGCCGGTGCGAGAGCGCGCACGACGCGTTCGGCACCAGCCACGGCAGCACCTCGATCTCGGCCGCGCTCGGCTTCGCGGCGGCGCGCGACCTGCACGGCGAGAAGCACCACGTCATCGCGGTGATCGGCGACGGCGCGCTCACGGGCGGCATGGCGTTCGAGGGCCTCAACAACGCCGGCGAGCTCCACCGGCGGCTCATCGTGATCCTGAACGACAACGAGATGAGCATCTCGCCGAACCTCGGCGCGATGCACCGCTACCTCACCAAGCTCACGACCAGCCGCATCTACCGGCGTTTCGAGCACGACGTCTGGGAGATGCTCGGCAAGCTCCCGAAGAGCCTCAAGGCGCAGCAGGGCGCAGGGCGCATCAAGGAAGGCCTGCAGAACATGGTCGCGCCGACCATCCTCTTCGAGGAGATGGGGCTGAAGTACTTCGGGCCCATCGACGGCCACGACTACGACGTGCTGGTCGAGACGCTCGAGGACCTCAAGCGCTTTGACGAGCCCGTCCTGCTGCACGTCGTGACGCGCAAGGGCAAGGGCTACCTGCCCGCCGAGGGCGACGCCACGGGCTTCCACGGCGTCGGCGTCTTCGATCCCGAGTCGGGCGTCCCGACGAAGGGCTCGCGCAAGACCTACTCGCACGTCTTCGGAGAGACCGCCGTGCTGATCGGCGAGAAGCTGCCGCACTCGGTCGCCGTGACCGCGGCGATGACCGACAACACGGGCCTGACGCGGTTCGCGCGGCAGTTTCCGCAGCGCTTCTTCGACGTCGGCATGGCCGAGGAGCACGCGGTCACCTTCTCGGCGGCGCTCGCGGCCGAGGGGCTGCTGCCGCTCACCGCCATCTACTCCACGTTCCTGCAGAGGAGCTTCGACCAGATCATCCACGACGCCGCGCTCCAGGACCTCAAGATCGTCCTCTGCCTCGACCGTGCGGGGCTCGTGGGCGACGACGGCGCGCCGCAGCACGGCGTGTTCGACGTCGGCTACCTGCGCATGATCCCCGGCGTCGTGGTCATGCAGCCGCGCAACGGCGAGGAGCTGCGCGACATGCTCTGGACCGCGGCGCAGTGGTCCGGCAAGCGTCCGATCGCCGTGCGCTATCCGCGCTCGCCGATCCCCGAGGAGGCGCTGCCCGACCGCGAGCCACGCGTGCTCGAGATCGGCGTCTCGGAGCAGCTCCGCGCCGGCGGCGACGTCGCGATCCGCGCGCTCGGCACCATGGTGCTGCCGGCGCTCGAGGCCGCCGAGCGGCTCGAGCACGACGGCGTCAAGGCCACGGTCGTGAACGCGCGCTTCGTGGCGCCGCTCGACGAGGCCGTGATCGCCGGCCTGGCGCAGTCGGTGGGGCGGCTGGTCACGGTGGAGGAGAACGTGCCGATGGGCGGGTTCGGCAGCGCGGTGAGCGAATGCCTCGACCGCCGCGGCCTCGCGCACACGCCGCTGCATCGCATCGCGCTGCCCGAGGAGTTCGTG
>JBAIWU010000147.1:0-4259 GCA_037917155.1 Candidatus Eiseniibacteriota bacterium | reverse complement strand
ACCGTCGGCAGGAACTCGTCCTTGTCGCCGAGGTGGTTCTTGCCGAACTGGCCGGTCGCGTAGCCGAGCGGCTTCAGGAGCTCGGCGATGGTCGGGTCCTCGGGCTGGATCCCCACCTCGGCGCCGGGCAGGCCGACCTTGGTGAGACCGGTGCGGATCGGCGACTGACCCGTGATGAACGCGGCACGGCCCGCCGTGCAGCTCTGCTGTCCGTACCAGTCGGTGAAGCGCGCGCCCTCGGCCGCGATGCGGTCGATGTTGGGCGTGCGGTACCCCATGATGCCCTGGTGATAGCAGCTCGCATTGAACCAGCCGATGTCGTCACCCATGATGACGAGGATGTTCGGCCTCTTCTCGTTCGCCATCTGCCCCTCCTTTCGCGCGCGAGCGCGCCGTTGGTCACGTGGGGCTTCTGTGCGCCGCGATGATGCGCGCCGCGGCGGGCGCGTACAATGCACGCGCTATCGCACGCGGTGGTGGTAGGTCGTTCGCGAGCGCGGCCAGTCGCCGCGGACGATCGGTGGAGCCGCGGTAACCCGGCGAGCGCAGCGCCTCTGCGGCTCGCTCCACCGAGCCGCACGGGAGTCGCGCCCGAAGGGCGTGCCCCTGCGGACACCGTCCGCGATCGCATTGGTCATGTGACGATGCAGCAAATTGCGACTCCATCTTCGCGGATGGTGTCGAACCTCGTGAGGTCGCCATGAACGTCCGTGTGATGTGGGTCGCCGCCCCGATCGTCGCGCTGGCCGGCACGCTCGCGCTGGCGCAGCAGCCACGCCCGCAGCCGCAACCCGTGCCCGCAGCACCTGCAGCGCAGAAGACCCTCGCGCAGTCGTTCGGCCTCTTCGTCTATCCGGCCAAGGGCCAGACGCTCGAGGTGCAGAACAAGGACGAGTACGAGTGCTACCAGTGGGCGAAGCAGTCCTCGGGCATCGATCCGCTCGTGCCGCAGCAGGCCCAGCCGGTGCCGGCCGCCGCCCCGGGCGGTACCGCGGTGCGTGGGGGCGCGCGAGGCGCCGCCGCCGGCGCCGCGATCGGCGCAGTCGCCGGCGACGCGGGCAAGGGCGCCGCGATCGGCGCAACGGCAGGCGGGTTGCGCGCGGCGGCGCGAGGTCGCCAGCAGCAGGCCGCGAGCCAGCAGGCGGCCGCGGCGGCGCAGCAGCAGGCCGCGCAGGGCAAGGCCACGTTCAACAAGGCGTTCAGCGCCTGCCTCGAGGCCCGCTCGTACTCCGTGAAGTGACACTGGCCGACGTTCGCGGTTTGCGCCGGGCGTCTCGGGAAGCCCGGCCGCGGTTCTCGATCAGCGAAGGCCCCTGACCACGATGCCGTACCGCCGGCGTGGGTGTCCACGTGGGTTGGCAAACCACGTCGCAGAGGCCGAGCGCCGCGAGGCGATAGGCTGGCGGTGTCCGACCCCGAGGAGCGCGAACCAATGTGCCCCCAATCCGATCGAGCGGGCGAGGCGCTGCCGGCGGACGCACCTCCGCGGTTTCATCTGTTGGCCAAGCCGAGCGGGTCGGCGTGCAACCTCGACTGCAGGTACTGCTTCTTCCTCTCCAAGCAGGCGCTCTACCCGGAGGGCTCGAGCCGGATGTCCGATGCGACGCTCGAGGCCTATCTCCGCCAGCTGCTGGCGTCGCACCGCGGGCCCACGGTCACCATCGCGTGGCAAGGTGGCGAGCCCACGCTGATGGGCCTGGAGTTCTTCAGGCGCGCGGTCGAGCTGGTGGAGCGGCACCGCCGTCCCGGGCAGCGCGTCGAGTACACGTTCCAGACCAACGGCATCCTGCTCGACGATGCGTGGTGCGCCTTCTTCGAGCAGCACGACGTCCTGGTCGGCCTCAGCGTGGATGGGCCGCGCGAGCTCCACGACGCCTACCGCATCGATCGCGGCGGCCACGGCACCTTCGACCGGGTGATCGAGGGGTGGCGGCACCTGCGCGACCATGGCGTCGAGTACAACGTCCTCTGCACCGTGAACGCCGCCAACCAGCGGCACGGCCGCGCGGTGTACCGCTTCTTCCGGGACGAGCTCGGGGCGCGCTGGATCCAGTTCATCCCCATCGTCGAGCGCGCCACGGCCGACACGCTCGCCATCGCGAACCGGGGCTGGACGCAGCGAGAAGGCGGCCGGGACCGCGTGCTCTACACGCAGACCGGCGACCTCGTCACGAACCGGTCCGTCGATGGCGAGCAGTACGGCAGGTTCCTCGTGGACGTCTTCGAGGAGTGGGTGCGCCACGACGTCGGCAAGGTCTTCGTACAGCTCTTCGACGTGACGCTCGAGGCCTACTTCGGCCGCCACCTGCTGTGCGCTCATGCGCCCACGTGCGGGTACGGCCCGGCGCTGGAGTACAACGGGGATCTCTACGCGTGCGATCACTTCGTCGAGCCGGGCTACCTGCTCGGCAACATCCACGAGACGCACATGGCGACGCTCCTCGCGTCTCCACAGCAGAGGAAGTTCGGCCAGGACAAGCGCGACACGCTCACCGCGCAGTGCCGCAGCTGCGCCGCCCGGCCGCTGTGCAACGGGGGCTGCCCGAAGGATCGCTTCGCGCTATCGCGTGACGGGGAGCCCGGTCACAACCATCTCTGTGCGGGGCTCCTGCTGTTCTTCGAGCACACCCGCCCGGCGATGGGCGCGATGGCCACGCTCCTGCGGCAGGGGCGCGCCCCGTCGGAGATCGTCCAGCAGACCGCCGCCGAGGACGAGCGCGCCGGGCCGTACCGCCCGTGCCCGTGCGGCAGCGGTCGGAAGTTCCGCTTCTGCCACGGCGAGCGCTCACCCCGGTCACCTTTCAGCGGCGTCCGCCCGGCCGACCCGGGCGGTCGCGAGCGCGCGAGGGCACGATGAGCGAGTTCCTGTCGACGTGGTGGCGCGAGATCGCCGACCGGCCGGACGGGCCGCTCGCCTTCCGCTTCTACCTCCAGCCGATCATGGCGATGATGCTGGCGGGCCGGGACGGATGGAAGGACGCGCACGCAGGTCGTCCGGCGTTCCTCTGGTCCCTGTTCACCGAACCGGCGCACAGGGCCGACTCCCTCCGCTCCGGGTGGAAGGGCGTCGGCAGGGTCTTCGCGCTCGCGCTGGTGCTGGACGTCGTGTACCAGGTCGTGGTGCTGAAGGGGCCGCGCCCGCTGCAGGGGCTCCTCATGGCGGTCGTGCTCGCGATGGTGCCGTACGTGCTCCTCCGCGGGCTCGTCACCCGGATCGCGGGGCGGGTGCGAGGACACGGTCACCCCCACGAGCCGGCCGTGTGAGCCCGCCGTCGGCGCTCGACCCGGGTTCAGCGTGACGCCGCGGCGGTCGGCGCAGGGACGCCGGAGGAGAGCCGCGCGAGATCGTCGTCGACGTCGAGGAACCCGTGCCGGTAGAGGTGACGGATTCGCTCCGCGACGTGTGGGTCGCCGCTCGACAGCCTGCCGACCCACGCCCAGAACGACGGCGTGTCGTCGCGCATGACCTGACGCACGTACGCCGCGACGTCCACGTGGTAGACGAGCTTCCCGCCGCTCGCGAGGAAGGCGAGGCCGCGGATCGCCTCGGGACAGAGCGTCGCGGCGAACCGGTCGCGCGAGGCCGTCTGCACCGTGAGCAGCGGAATCCGCAGCAGCGGAATCCGCTTCATGTACCCGAGCACGCCCTCCTCCCACCAGCTGGCGTGTCCGAGCACTAGGCGCCCGAGCTCGTGGGCGAGGACGAACTGCAGCACGTCCGCGCGGTCCCCGAGGGCCTTCATGCCCTGGAAGAGGTCGGGCCCGAGCACGACGAGACGGCGGTCGCGGGTGAGCGCGAGCGACGTCGAGACGCCGACGCCCTTCGACGGGCACGCATACAGCTCGGGCGGATCGAGGCCGGCCGCGCCGCACAGCGCGACGAAGATCGAGGAGATCTCCGGCAGCTGATCGCGCCCGAGCCGGACCGACGTCTCGCGGTACGACGCCCAGCGCCCGCGCCGGAGCACGCCGAGGACGGGGAGGATGCCGATCGTGGCGATGGCGGCCGCGTGGATGCTGCGGACCAGCGTGGACACCGCGCGATGCTCGCCGAGCCACTCGGGCGTCATGTAGATGAGCCAGGCCGCGCAGCCGACGATCGCGGCGTTCACCAGCACGGACAGCCAGAACACGACGCGCTCCAGCGGATGCCGCACCCTGGCGAGATCGACCTTCCCGGATCTCTGCACGATCGCCCTCGGTGATCGAGGCCCGACGCCGCGTCCTGGCGACGCAGCCGGGCGAGGTGCCCGGCGAGC
>JBAIWU010000146.1:0-3459 GCA_037917155.1 Candidatus Eiseniibacteriota bacterium | reverse complement strand
CGAAGAGCGCGTCCGGTCCGCCACCCAGCGCGTCGTCCATCTGCGCCAGCAGCGACGGCGCGAAGTTGAACGTCGCCTTCAGCCGCGGATGGCGCTCGAGGTGGAGCGCCATGTCGAGGTAGTCCTTGCTCGCGTGGAGCCGCACCCAGGGCAGCAGCGCGCGGCCGTCGCGGGGATGCCGGTAGTCGGGCTGGTGGTGATGCCAGACGAAGACGAGGTCGACGTCCTTCGTCGTGGAGGTCACGATGCCTCCGGGGCCGCGACCGGACTCAGTTCGACGCCGGCGGCGACAGCTCGGCGAGCTTCTCCCGCGCGTGCGCGGCGACCGAGGTCTCGCCGAACTCCTTCGAGATGCGGTCCAGGCGCTGGATCGCCTCGGCCCTGTTCCCCGCGGCCAGCCAGCAGCGCGCCGCCGCGTCGAGCATCTCCGCGTTCGACTCGCGGTCGAACGCTCCCGAGACCTGGTCGAACATCTTCGCGGCCTCGGCGGGCTGCTTGTCGTTGTCGAGCGCGTACGCGAGGCTGCGCCGGACGCAGTCCGCCGGCAGGCCGGAGCTCTTGCGCGCCAGGTACGCCTTGTACTCCGTGATGGCGTCCTTGAAGTTGCCGGCCCAGAACGACGCGTCGCCCGCGACGCGGTGGGCGTCGACGCCGCTGGGCGTCGAGGCGAACGTCTTGCCGACCTGCTGCGCCGACGTCTTGGCCTGCTGCAGGTCGCCGCGGCGGAACTGGTAGCTCGCCTCGGCCAGCGCCTTCGCCGCGAGGTTGTTCTGGTCGGCGTTGTGCCGCACGGTCAGCAGGATGACGGCCAGGACGACCACGATGCCCCCCAGCACGGCGAGCACGATGCGTCCGTAGCGGTCCCAGTACGCCGTCATCCGGTCGACCATCTCGGCCCCCGGATCCTGCAACGCCGTGTTCCTGCGCGACTCCAGCGACACGTCGAACCTCCCATCCAGCGGCCGATCGTCGGTGCATGCGGGCTTCCCGGAGCGGGAAGCGACAGAAAACACTAACGGCACCGCGCGGGAGGGTCAAGCGACCGCCCCGTGCCGCGCGGCGGAAGTGGCCCCGCGCGTCAGTCCGCGCACTGCGCGCACGCCACGTGGCCGTGGGCGCGCACGAGGATCTCGGCGGGCGTGCCGCAGTTGGGGCAGGCGGGCAGCGCGGGCCGGCCGCGCGCGACGTCGACCAGCGTGCGCACCTTGACGCGCACCGCGCCGGCCTTGAGCTCCTGCTCGAGGTCGGCCACCGGCCAGGACCACTCCTCGAGCCCCCACAGGCGCACCTCGGTGCGCATCTCCCAGCGGTGGCGCACCTCGGCCGCGCGCCGCTCCCACTCGAGCTTGAGCGACGTGGCGTCGCCGTGCTCGAGCTCGGCCTCGTCGTGGCCGACGCGCCGGCGGAGCCGGTCCTCCTCCTCCTCGATGCGCGCCGAGAAGAACGCGCCGAGCCGCTCGAGCTCCGCGTCGCGCAGCCGCCCGACCGCGACCTCCCACTCGCGCTCGCGCTCGGCGGCGAGCACCTCGAGCGTCTCGCGCGCGCTCTGCAGCCAGCGCTCGCGCAGCGCCGGCTCGAGCTCCTCGCCCATCTGGTAGAGGCCCTCGCGCGGTCGCACGTCCGGCACCTGCGGCGCCTGCGCGCGCTCGAGCACCTCGCCCCCGCTGCCGACGAGCACGACCCACTGCTCCTGCCACGGCAGCCCGCCCCAGCGCGTGATCACGGCGTGGAACGCGACGCGGCGCTCGTAGCGCACCGGGCCGAGCCGCGGTGGTCCCCAGGTCAGCCCGCGCACCTTGCACACGCTCGCGATCCCGTCCGGCGGCGCGCCGGGCACGGTGGCGAGCGCCGTGCGCCGCGTGAAGGCCGGCTCCTCGAGCGCGGCCTCGAGGATGCGCCGGCCGGCCGTGCTGCCCGGCGCCGTGAACCACGCGCCGCGCGGCACCGTCGGCCGCGCGGGGTCGAACACGAGCCGCACGCGCTGCCGGCGCCAGCGCCGCTGCAGCGCCGGCGAGAGCTCGACCTCCCAGTCGCCGCGCGGCGCGTCGACCACGCTGCAGCCGGACATCTCGAGCCAGCGCCCGACGAGCGTGCGCCACTCGGGCTGCTCCGCGGCCGTCTCGCCGCGCGGCACCGTCACGGCGTACGCCGACGCGCGCGGGCGCGCGCCGCGGCCACGGCGGGCGGGCTTGCCGTCCATCGAGGGCGCGCTCATTGGCCCTGCTCCTCCTCGTTCTCGCTGGCGCCGCGGAACAGCCAGCTCTGGCTGTCACGCTGCTGCTGGTAGAGCTTGCGGGCCGTCACGAGGTGCTGCGCCAGCTCGCCGAAGCGCTTCTTGCGCACGCGCGGCGAGCGCGACTCGGTCCAGCGCCGGAACACCTCGTCCTCGAACGAGCCGTGCGTGTTCCAGGTGCCGAGGATCTCCTCCATCTCGCCGACGACCAGCTCGAACATGCGGATCTTGCGCTCGAGGATCTCGAGCACGTAGGCCTCGATCGTGCCGCGCGCGACGAGGTTGATGACGCGCACCGGGTGCTCCTGCCCGAGCCGGTGCACGCGGCCGATGCGCTGCTCGAGCCGCATCGGGTTCCACGGCAGGTCGTAGTTGATCACGTTGCGCGCGAACTGCAGGTTGCGCCCCTCGCCGCCGGCCTCGGTGCTCACGAGCACCTGGTCCCGCAGGCGGAAGTCCTCGAGCGCGTCCTCCTTCTCGCGCCACCCCATCTCGCCGTGGAACACGGCGATCGAGTGGCCGGCCTCGCGCAGCGAGGCGACGATCGCGTCCTGGGTGGCGCGGAACTGCGTGAACACGATCGCCTTCTCGCCCTTGAGCGAGTCCAGCGAGCGCTGCAGCGTGCGCAGCTTGCTCGGGTCCTCGCTCAGCTCGCGCGCGCGGTCGGCGAACACCTTGACGCGCTTCGGGTCGAGGCCGTCGGGATGCGACGACAGCCGCGCCAGCGTCCCGCACGCGGCCGCCCACGACGAGCCCATCTCCTTCTGCAGCACCATGAGCGTGAAGTAGTGCGGCTTGCCCGGCTGGCCCGCGTCGCCGTGCACGGCGTCGGCGACGAACTCGCTCACCTGCCGGTAGAGCCCGCGCTCGGCGGCGCTCTGCGGCACCCACAGCGTCTCGACCCGGCGGGGCGCGAACGTGAGCTGCGTGTCCACGCGCCGCGTGCGGATCATGACGCTCTGCAGCAGGCGGCGCAGCTTGGGCGTGTTGCGCGGCGTCCGCTTGTCGTGCCCGGAGAGGAAGTCGCGGCGGAATTGCGAGAACGTGCCCACGGTGCCCGGGCGCACGAGCGTGACGAGGTTGTACAGCTCGCGCAGGTCGTTCTGCACCGGCGTCGCCGTGCACAGCAGCAGGTAGCGCGGGTTGAGGTCGTTGATGAACTTCCAGCCCAGCGTGAGGTGGTTGCGCAGCCGGTGCGCCTCGTCGACCACGACCATGTCGTAGTT
>JBAIWU010000145.1:0-2167 GCA_037917155.1 Candidatus Eiseniibacteriota bacterium | reverse complement strand
TTGAGCACCCAGCCGCCCTTCGTGCGCTTCGCGCGCGTGATCATGCCGCCGGGGTCCGAACCGAAGTCGGGCTCCGTGAGCCCGAAGCAGCCGATCACCTCGCCCTTCGCCATGCGCGGCAGCCACTGCCGGCGCTGCTCCTCGCTGCCGTACTCGAAGATCGGGTACATGCAGAGCGCGCCCTGGACGGAGGCGAAGCTGCGCAGGCCCGAGTCGCCGCGCTCGAGCTCCTGCATCGTGAGGCCGTAGGCCACGGGCCCGATGCCGGCGCACCCGTACTCCTCCGGCAGTGTCGCGCCGAGCAGGCCCATCTCGGCCAGCTCGGGGATGACCTCGCCGGGGAAGTAGGCCTCGTCGTAGGCCTTCTCGATGATGGGGAGGTACCGGTCGTCGACCCAGTCGCCCACGGCGTCCCGGATCTGCTTCTCTTCGTCGGTCAGCAACGAGTCGATATCGTAGAAGTCGGTGCGCGTCGGGCGCGGCATGGCGGGCTCCTGGGATGGCCCGGGGCGGGCCGGAAGGGTGCGGATGACGGCGCGCCAGTATAGGCGGCCCGCGCCGGGGCGCTCAAACGCGAGCGACGTCGCGATCGGCGAGAGGGTCGCCCGGATCGACGCCCACCCGGACGCATGGACGCGCGCGCGGCCGGGCCGCTCCAGCCGGCAATCCCCGCTGGCGGCGCAGGAACACCGCGCGCTAGGCTGCGAGCATGGATCGTCGACCCCACCCATTCGGGAGAACCCCATGCGTCCCGGAGCCCGCATTCTCGTCGCCCCGCTCGCGGCGGTGCTGCTCGTGACCGCCACCGACCAGACCACGTTCGCCGCGCGCGGCGTCGCCACGCGCTCGGTCGTCTACGGGCGCCACGGCATGGTGTGCTGCGCGCAGCCGCTCGCCGCGCAGGCCGGGCTCGAGGTGCTCAAGGCCGGCGGCAGCGCCGTCGACGCGGCCATCGCGGTGAACGCCTGCCTCGGCCTGATGGAGCCCACGGCGAACGGCATGGGCGGCGACCTGTTCGCGATCGTGTGGGACCCGAAGACGAACAGGCTGCACGGGCTAAACGCCTGCGGCCGCTCGCCGCTGGGGCTGACGGCGGACCGGATCCCGCCCGAGAAGGACGGCACGATTCCGCTCTACTCGCCCTATTCGTGGAGCGTGCCGGGGTGCGTCGACGGCTGGGCCGAGCTGCACGCGAAATTCGGCCGGCTGCCGCTGGCGCGCGACCTCGCGCCGGCGATCCAGTTCGCCGAGGAGGGCTTCCCGCTCTCGCCCGTGATCGCGTCCGACTGGGAGCGCTCGACGCGCGTGTTCAAGGACAAGCCCGGCTTCGCCGAGGTGTTCATGCCGGGCGGGCGCGCGCCGAGGGAGGGCGAGCTGTTTCGCAACCCGGCGCTCGCGAAGACGCTCCGCATCGTCGCCGAGCAGGGTCGCGACGGCTACTACAAGGGCCCCATCGCCGCGGCGATCGTGAGGTACTCGCAGGCCAACGGCGGGTTCTTCTCGCTCGAGGACTTCGCGCGGCACCGCAGCGAATGGGTGGACCCGGTGTCGGTCGCCTACCACGGCGTCGACGTGTGGGAGCTGCCGCCGCCGGGGCAGGGGATCGCGGCGCTGCAGCTGCTGAACGTGCTCGAGAATTTCGACCTCAAGGGCATGGGCCGGGGCTCGGCCGACTTCTGGCACGTGATGGTCGAGGCCAAGAAGGTGGTCTACGCCGACCGCGCGCGCTACTACGCGGATCCCGACTTCGCGAAGGTGCCCGTGCAGGCGCTGCTCTCGAAGGACTACGCGAAGCAGCGCGCGGCGCTGATCGACATGCACCACGCCGCCACGCGCGACCTGCCGGGCGAGCCCGAGGCGCTCAACCGCCGCGAGACGACGTACCTCTGTGCCGCGGACGCGAACGGCATGATGGTGTCGCTGATCCAGAGCAACTACACCGGATTCGGCAGCGGCTACGTGATCCCGGAGCTGGGCTTCGGCCTGCAGGACCGGGGCAACCTGTTCGACCTGCATCCCGGCCGGCCCAACTCGTACGCCCCCGGCAAGCGGCCGTTCCACACGATCATCCCGGCGTTCATGACGCGCGACGGCAAGCCGCTCATGGCGTTCGGCGTCATGGGCGGCGACATGCAGCCGCAGGGGCACGCGCAGGTCGTGGTGAACC
>JBAIWU010000144.1:0-5742 GCA_037917155.1 Candidatus Eiseniibacteriota bacterium | reverse complement strand
CGTCAAGCCCGCGGCGTCGGCGCCTTCGCGCGGCGGCGACGGCGGCGACGGCGGTGGTGCCGCTTCGCGTGCGCGCGCGCCGGGCGCACGTGGCGGTCGGCGCGGACGTACCGGGGCTCCGGCCGCGGGCCGCTCACGTCCGCGAGCACGGTGCAGGCGTCGGCAATCGAGGGCGCGCCGGCGCGGTGGCGCAGCGCACCGGGGTGGTCCGCGATCGCGCGCTGGCCGAAGCGCGCCTCGCAGGCGGCTTCGTGCGCCGGGGCGGGCAACGGCCCGTGCGGCACGCGCGTGCCGACCTGCCGCAGGCGCTCCACGTCGCGCGCCATCTCGCTCCAGGCGAGCGCCTCGTCGGCGGGCGCGCCGGATTCCTCGTCGGGCAGCAGGCCGCTGTCCATCAGCGAGTCGCGCAGCGCCTCCGCCGGCAGGCCCGGGGCGCCGGGGCCCGCGACCGCGGCCGCGGCGAGCATGCGCCACCACGTGCCCCGGTCGAGCGGGCCCGCGGGGTCCGTCGCCTTCGCGAGCAGGCCCTGGTCGACCGCCCAGCGCACGTAGGCGCGCTCGCTGTCCGCAGCGCCCGCCGGCGCCCCGGCCGGCGCCGCGTCGTCCGCCGCGTGCGCCGCCACGAACGCGAGCGGGTCGAGGACCGGGGCGTTCTCCCAGCGCTCGTCGAGCCGGCGGGCCTCGCGGATCTCGCAGTGCAGGTGGGGCGTCGAGGCGCGGCCGGTCCGGCCCACGCGCCCGACCGCGTCGCCCACGGCGACCACGTCGCCCGGGCGCACGGCGATCGAGCCCGCGAGCAGGTGCGCGTACACGGAGTACACCGTGCCGCCCTCCTCGAGCCGGTGCGCGACGACCACGTGCCCGCCGTAGCCGTTGCCGTTGTCGCCGTCGTACACGAGCGTCACGAGCCCGCCGGCCGCCGCCCGCACGGGGTCCCCGGCGCGGCCGTTGCCGAGGTCGGCGCCCTGGTGCGTCGCGCGGCCGTGCGACCACTCGACCCCGCGGTCGAGCTGGAAGGGCGGCTCGTCCGGCGCCGAGGGCGCCCCGAGGCGAGCGGGGTCGCCCACGGGAAGCTGCCACGCGGCCGCCTGCGGCCAGCGGTCCCGGGCGTCCTGGTCCAGCGTGAACACACCGCCGAGCAGCACCGGCAGCTGGAGCGACGCCGCCAGGACCAGGTGCGCCGGCGCCGGGATCAGCGGATCACCACGAGGCGCTGGCTGCCGCCGCCCCGCACGCGGGTGAAGTAGAGGCCCGGCCGCAGGGCGCGCGTCTGCTCGGGCGAGAAGCGCGCCGCGCCCGACGCCGCGGGGGCCGAGGCGACCCGACGCCCGCTGGCGTCGTAGAGCTCGACGACGGAGGCGCCGGCCAGCGCGGTGCCGGACACGACGAGCTCGCGGCCGGCGAGGAGCGGCGAGGGGCCGACGTGGAACGCGGGCACGCGCGCGAGCGCCGGCTGCGGCGCCGCGAGCGGCGTGGCGTCGAGGCGGCGCCGGCGTTCGCGGAGCTGTTCCGCGCCCGTGCGGGAGGAGGAGTAGACGATGCTCACGTCGCCCGGCGTCAGCGCCACCACGCCCACGCGGCCGGCGCTGCCCTGCGTGGGGTCGGAGACGTCCGTCGAGGCGTAGTCCCAGCCGTAGCCCGGGCGCCAGCGCTTGTAACGCACCATCTGGCCCAGCGTGGTCGAACGCTCGTACGCGAGGTGGATGCCGCCGGCCCGGTCCGTGGCGAGCGAGGGATACTGCACGGTCTGCGACGCCGAAACGATCGTCGTGTCCGGCACGTCGAGGACGAAGGTGCCCCGCCGCTGGTAGTGCAGCTCGTAGGCGCTCACGCCCGACTGCTGCCAGACGACGTGGACCGTGCCCGACGAGTCGGCGATCGCGTCGACCGAGGGCTGCGGATAGGTCACCGGCAGCGTGAGCGGCTGCGAGGGGAACATGCCGGAGTCCGGGGTCCAGCGCGCGAAGCGGATCACGTAGTTGCCGCTGCCCAGGTCGGGCCAGAGGATCCAAGCCCCTCCCATCCGCGTCGCGGCGATGCTGGGCGCCGAGGGCAGGCCCAGCGAGTCGGACGCGACGAGCGGGGTGCCGCCCGGGTTTCCGGCGGGGAAGGTGAGGTAGTCGATGCGCGGCCAGGGCGGGCCCGGGTCGGACCAGCACAGGTGCACGTGGCCGGCCCGGTCGGCGGCGATCGCGGCGGAGCTCCCCGGGTTGCTCGACAGCCGGCGCTCCGGCGACCAGGCGCCGCCGATGCGGCAGCGGTAGTAGATCTGCGACGTGCCGTCGCGCACGTCCTCCCACGCCACCGCGAGCCCGTCCCCGGGCAGGATGGCGATGGTCGGGTTGTACGCTCCCGTGGAACTGGCGCTGATCGTGGTCGCGGGGCTCCACCACCAGCCCCCGAAGGCCCGCCAGCGCAGCATCACCTGGGAGACGCCCGAGCGGGAGTCACTGAACACCTCGTACTCGTCACCCACGGAGGAGACGACCGCGTGGTGGCCGCGGCTGAGTCCCATGGTCGGGGAGTAGGCCGGGTCGGTGAAGTCCTCGATGGGGTACCAGCCCATGGCGCGTACGTGCAGCCGGACGCGGGTCGAGTTGCCCTGCGCCTGCATGCCTTCCATGACGAGGTTGGTCACCGCGCCGCTGAACATCCGCAGGGGCGGATTCGTGTCGTCGTTGAGGAACGTGGTGTTCGTCGCTCCGGGCACGGGATCGCCCGCGTCGCCGCGGTTGGTGCCCCAGTACATGTCGAAGCCGGCGTCCGCCTCCAGGACCCGGAGGCCCGGCGTCGGACCGGCGTTGACGCGATTCGCCCACAGTCCCACGCCGATCACCGCGTCGTCCACCTGCGAGATGATCAGGCCGTCCGCGGGCAGGTTGCGGTCGAAGCCCTGGCGGCAACGCTGCTCGAGCAGGAAGTGCTCGGAGTTGTAGGCGCCCTGGAAGAAGTACTCGTAGACCGGGCCGCCGCTCGAGATGGGCGGGATGACCACGGTGGTGTCCTGCGCCGGCTGCACGAGGCTGGCGAGGTTCAGGTACAGCATGCACCACGCGCCCGGGTGCGTCGGGTACTGCGGGCTGCGCCCGTCGCCGCCCCACTCGCCGCTCGCCATGAGCGACCAGCAGCCGGGCCCGATGTTCGCGCTGCCGCCGAGCGAGGACGTGTCGTAGAGGTCCGGCAGGCCGAGGGCGTGGCCGAACTCGTGGCAGAAGATGCCGATCTCGGTGAGCTGGCCGGGGTGGAAGGGCGAGAGCTCGGGCAGCATCGAGAACCGGTTGATGCGCACGTATCGGGTGGTCGAGCCCGCGACCAGGTCCTTGGTCTCGTACACGCCGCCGTTGCTCCACGGCCCGGCCATGGCGGTCGTGACCGACCAGAAGCTCCCGCGGCTGCCCGAGGCCTCCGCGCCGACGCCGGGGTGGACGATCCACAGCATGTCCACGTAGCCGTCGCCGTCGCGGTCGTAGCGGTTCCAGTCGACGGAGGGATCGGCCAGCCCCACCGCGTCGTGCACCAGTCCCCAGTCGTTCTGCGGCGTCGAGATGACGTTCAGGCCGTAGGAGTAGTTCGCGTACCAGCCCGCCTCGTGCGGCATCATGACGGTCGCGACAACCTCGCCCCGGACATGGATCGCGCCGTTGGAGACCCAGTTGTAGTAGTCCACGATCGACCCGGTCGCCGTCGACTGCGTGGTGTCGAACAGGGCCGCCTGCAGCGTCGGGCCGCTGTAGCGCAGCGTGCTGTCCGGGAAGTTCACCATGATGATGGGCAGCAGCCAGTCGGTCTGCGCCGCCGTGGTGGACAGCGCGGGGCGGGCCGGGACCTGGAACAGTCCCGAGGAGAACGCCTGGACGACTTCGGGCGGCAGGGACCCGTCCACCCCCAGCACCGTGGCGCCTGCGGGGTCGGCGAAGAGGAGGGCGAACAGGCCGGCGACGAGGAGGAATCGCGCGTCGGAAGTCCGAGTCACGTGCGGAAGGTCTTCTTCCTGGTCAGGTTGAGCCCGGCTCAAGAGCTATTTCGAACGATCCCACGCACGGCGTCAAGGGCCATTTTGGCGGCGGGACGCCCCGCGCGCGGTGTGATAGCGTGGCTGAAGTGCTGCTCACGAACGTGCAGAAGCTCCTCGCGGCGACGTTCCTGCTCGCCGGCATCTCGTTCCCGGCCTTCGCGCGCGGCGCGGACCTGCCGCCCCTGCGCTCCGCGAGCTCCCCGTACTTCTCGGCGGATCTCGCCGTCACCATCGACACGCTGACGCATCCCTCGCTGGTGGTGACGATCACGCTGCCGTACACGGAGCTGAGCTGGAATCGCGTCCCGGGCGGGTACGCGGCGGGCGCCGGGTTCGCCGTGGACCTCCAGCCCGGCCGCGAGGATCGCCTCTATGGCGGCTCGTGGGAAAAGCGCCTGCTCCTCGCGAGCTACGGCGCCACCCGCAACGCGCGCAACAACCTCGTCGTCACGCGCACGTTCGACGTGCCGCCGGGCCGCTACAAGGTGAGAATCCACGTGCGCGACGTCAGCTCGGAGCTCGAGTCGATGGCCGAGGACCAGTTCGTGCTGGCGGACCTCGCGAAGACCCCGGTCGGGTTCGCCGACCTCCAGCTCGGCATCCTCGATTCGCTCGGCGCCTTCGTGGGCGTGCCGACGCGCACGTTCGGCTTCGACTCGGACCGGCTGGCGGCGCGGGTGACCACGTTCGACCGGCGCCCCGGGCCGTGGCCGCGGTCGGCGACGCTGCACTACCGCATCCTCGACGACCAGGACGACCCGCGCGCGCAGGGCGACACGGTGGTCGCGATGAGCCAGGCGACGCAGTCCTTCGTGCTCCGTCCGACGGCCGGGGAGCTCTTCATCGGCTCGTACACGCTCGAGCTCGAGCGCGTGGAGGGCAAGGCCCGGTGGCGCTCGACGCGGGCGTTCGAGGTCGAGGAGAGCGGGCCGCCGCGTGGACGCGACTGGGATCTCATCCTCGAAGCCCTCTCGTACGTCGCGCCCCAGGAGGAGGTCGACGCGATGCGCAAGCTGCCCGCCGACCAGCAGGCGGCGGCGTGGGACCGCTTCTGGCGGCGGCGCGACCCGACGCCCGAGACGCCGCGCAACGAGTACGAGCTGGAGTTCTTCCGCCGCCTGCACTACGCGGCCCAGCACTTCCAGGGCTTCGGCGTCGGCTGGCGCAGCGACATGGGGCGCATCTACATCCGCTATGGCCCGCCGGACCAGATCGAGCAGCGGCCTGCAACGTCCGGCACGCCGCAGTTGGAGATCTGGTACTACAACCAGCCCAGCCGCCGGTTCGTGTTCGCCGATCGCGAGGGCTTCGGCCGCTACACGCTGGTCCAGCCGGCGCTCGAATGACCGCTGTACCCACGCACGGCGTCGTCTCGCTCCCCGCGCTCGACCTGCGCCTGTGCCCGGACCATCGCTCCGAGCTGGCGTCCCAGCTCCTGATGGGCGAGACCGTGCGGCTGCTCTCGCGCGCCGACCGCGCCGGCTGGCGTCACGTCCGCAACCTCGGCGACGGCGACGAGGGCTGGGTGCGGACGTGGGGCCTCGTGCCCGCGTCCGCGGCGCGGGCACGGCGGTGGGCGCGCGCCGCCCGCGCCGTCGTCGCCGTGCCCCTCGCCACGGTGAGCGCACGGCCCGGGAGCGGAATCGCCGTGGGGCCCCTGTTCTTCGGTGGCCGGGTGATCCCCGGCGTCCGGCGCGGCGCGGCGCGTGCGGTCGAGCTGCCCGACG
>JBAIWU010000143.1:0-11765 GCA_037917155.1 Candidatus Eiseniibacteriota bacterium | reverse complement strand
CGGGACCGTGTGAGCGCCACGATCGAGCTCGAGGGCGCGCTCGTCACGCTCTCGGACACGGCCGGCCTGCGCGAGGGCGGCGACGAGGCCGAGCGGCTCGGAATCGAGCGCGCGCACGCCGCGCTCGCGGAGAGCCACGTCGTGCGCTGGGTGGTCGACGGCGCCGCGCCGGCCGGGCCCGCGCGCCGGCCGCCGGACGGCTCGCTCGCCGGCAAGCGCGTGGTCGTGGCGATCAACAAGTGCGACCTCGGCGCTGAGGCCGACGCCGGCGCGCTCGCGGACGCGCCCGGCGCCGGGCGCTGCGAGGTCGTGCGCGCGAGCGCGCGCACGGGCGAGGGCGTGCCCGGGATCGCGGCGGCGCTGGCGCGCGTCGCGGGCTTCGAGCCCGGGGACGTGCTGGCGAGCGAGCGCCAGGCGCTTCTGCTCGGGCGCGCCCGCGACGCACTCGCGCGCGCGGGCGAGCAGGGCGCAGCGGGCGCGCCGGGCGAGATCGTGGCGCTCGAGCTGCGCGAGGCGATCACCACGCTCGAGGAGCTGCTGGGACTGGCGCACGACGCCGGGCTGCTCGAGCGGATCTTCGCCCGCTTCTGCGTGGGCAAGTGAGGACGGCATGAGCGGCGGACGGGCGGTGGACGGGCGGGTCGGCGCGGGCGCCGGTGCGCCGGGAGAGCGCGGCGGCGCATGGGAGGTCGTCGTGGTCGGCGCGGGCCACGCGGGCTGCGAGGCCGCGCACGCCTGCGCGCGCATGGGGCTTGCGACCGCGCTGCTCACGGTCAAGCGCGAGGACATCGCGCGCATGTCGTGCAACCCCGCGATCGGCGGCATCGCCAAGGGCCACATGGTGCGCGAGATCGACGCCCTCGGCGGTGTCATGGCGCGCGTCACCGATCGCGCCGGCATCCAGTTCAAGATGCTCAACCGCGGGCGCGGCCCGGCCGTGTGGTCGCCGCGCGCCCAGTGCGACAAGCCGCTCTACGCGACCGAGATGCGCCGGCTGCTCGAGGGCATCGCCGGGCTCGACATCGTCGAGGGCGTCGCGAACCACGTACGGCTGCGCGACGGCCGCGTCGCGGGGCTCGAGCTGGCGGACGGACGCACGCTCGAGTGCCGCGCGCTCGTGCTGACGCCGGGCACGTTCCTGAACGGGCTCATCCACGTCGGCGACGTGCAGGTGCCGGGCGGCCGCATGGGCGAGCACGCGGCGCGCGCGCTGAGCGAGTGCCTCGGCGAGCTGGGGCTCGAGCGCGGACGGCTCAAGACCGGCACGCCGCCGCGGCTGCGGCGCGACTCGATCGACTGGGACGCGCTCGAGCTCGCGCCGGGCGACGAGCCGCCGCGGCCGTTCTCGCACTGGACGGAGCGGCTCGAGCTGGAACAGGTGCCGTGCTGGAGCACCCAGACGAACGCGCGGACGCACGCGGTCATCCGCGACAACCTCGCGCGCTCGCCGCTCTACTCGGGCGCGATCCGCGGAACCGGGCCTCGCTACTGTCCCTCGCTCGAGGACAAGGTGGTCAAGTTCCCCGCGCGCGAGTCGCACCACATCTTCCTCGAGCCCGAGGGCCGGGACGTCGAGGAGACCTACGTCAACGGCGTTTCGACCAGCATGCCCGAGGACGTCCAGCGCGAGTTCGTGCGCACGATCCGCGGCCTCGAGCGGGCGGAGATGATCCGTCCGGGCTACGCGGTCGAGTACGACTTCGTGCTGCCGCACCAGCTCCGGCCCACGCTCGAGGTGCGCGACGTGCCGGGGCTCTGGCTGGCCGGGCAGATCTGCGGCACGTCGGGCTACGAGGAGGCCGCCGCGCAGGGGCTCGTGGCGGGCGTGAACGCCGCACTCGCGCTGCGCGGGGGCGAGCCGTTCGTGCTGCGCCGCGACCAGGCGTACGTGGGGGTGCTGGTCGACGACCTCGTGACGCGGGAGCACCGCGAGCCGTACCGCATGTTCACGTCGGCGGCGGAGCACCGCCTGCTGCTTCGGGCGGACAACGCCGACGAGCGCCTCGCGGCGACGGGCCACGCGCTGGGCCTGCTGGACGCGGAGCAGCTCGGACGCGTGCGGGCGCGCTACTCGGCGATGGCGGACGAGGAACGCCGGCTCGCGCACGTCCGCGTGACCGTGCCCGACGGCGTGCCGTGCGCCGGGGAGCGGGCCGTGTGCGCGCTCGACTACATCGCGCGCCCCGAGGGCTCGTTCGCGGCGCTCGCGGCCTACGGCGTCGGCTCGGCGCTGGCGGAGGACGCGCGCGAGGCGCTCGAGGTGCGGGTGAAGTACCGCGGCTACATCGAGCGCGAGCAACGCGCGAGCGCGGCGATGGCGTCGTTCGAGCGCATGGCGCTGCCGGAGGCGCTGTGGGACGAGCCGCTCGCCGGCCTCTCGAGCGAAGCGCGCGAGAAGCTGCGCCGCTGGCGCCCGGCGACGCTCGCGCAGGCGTCGCGCATCGGCGGCGTGTCACCCGCCGACATCGCGGTGCTGCTCGTCCACGCGAAGCGGCACGCCGCGCTTCACGCTGGACGCTGAGCGGACGCGGCGCGACGCGCGCACCGGCCCGCGGCGTGCCACGAGCGCCGGCGCACGCGCGGCCGGCGCGAGCGACGCCGGTGCGGCCGCGTGCTATCGTGCGCGGCCCATGACGCCTCCACGACCATCGAAGCGCCCCGGCGCGCCCCGGCCCGCGAGCAGACGGGGCGAGGCGCCCCGACGACCGGCGCGGCCCCGAGCGGCCCGCGCGCCCGATCCGGAGCGCATCATCGCGCGACAGCCGTGGGGCGCGCTGCGCCCCTTGCTCTCCGGCGCGCCCGGCGGCGAGGAGGCGGCGCTCGAGCTGCTCCGCCGTTATGCGACCGAGCTGCTGGCGTGGAACCGGGGCGTCTCGAACCTCATCTCTCGGCACGACGAGTCGCGGCTCGTCGAGCGCCACATCGCCGAATCGCTGTTCCCGTCGCGGATGCTCCGCGAAACGGAGTGCGAGCGCCTGCTGGACCTGGGCTCGGGAGCGGGCCTGCCCGCGATCCCACTGGCCATCGCGGGCGTCGGCTCGCACTGGACGCTCGTCGAGTCGCGCCGCAACAAGACGCTGTTCATGCGTAAGATATTGCAAGAGTGTGAATTGAAAAATATCGACGTGGTCTGCGCCCGGCTCGAGGGCTTGATCGGGGAGGCCTCGCTCGCGGGGTCGGTGGACGGCTTCACGTCCAGGGCCACGATGAGCATCGGGCCGACGTTGGAGATGGCGGCTTGCGTGGTCCGGCCCGGCGGGCATGCATTCCTGTGGAAGGGCAGCAGCTTCGAGCAGGAGATGGACGCGTCGCGACACGGCTGGGAGGTCAGCTGGACGTTCGAACGCGCGCTGACGATCCTGGACGGCCCCAACATTGTCTCTGTATTCAAAAGAAAATAGTTGAGTTGTTGGTTTTCGACTCAACAGTTCCACGTGGAACATTAGCGCTTGAGCCAGCCGTCGCGGCGCTGCTATCGTGCGGCCGCCCCGGTTGCAGCGACGGCTCCCGCGCGCGGGCCTCGTCGCCGATACGCAGGCGCGCCAGCGCCATCCGCTCCCGCGGCCTCTCACCTCGGCGCCCCGCGCCAACAGGGCCACACGAATGGGTCGAGTCATCTCCATCGCCAGCCAGAAGGGCGGCGTCGGCAAGACCACCACTGCGATCAACCTGGGCGCATGCCTCGCGCAGGAGAGCAAGCGCGTCCTGGTCGTGGACATCGATCCGCAGGGGAACGCGACAAGCGGGCTCGGAGTCAATGGCAACGACCAGCGCCTGACGACGTACGAGGTGCTCATCGGCCAGTCGGAGATCCAGCCGGCCATCCAACCCACCGCCCTCGCCACGCTGGACCTCTTGCCAGCCGGCCAGCGGCTCTCGGGAGCCGAGGTGGAGCTCGTCGGGATGATGGCGCGCGAGACGCGGCTGCGCGCCTGCCTCTCGAAGGTGGTCGGCGACTACGACTACGTCCTGGTGGACAGCCCGCCCTCCCTCGGCCTGCTGACGATCAACTCCCTCACCGCGTCCGACTCGGTGCTGATTCCGCTGCAGTGCGAGTACCTCGCGCTGGAGGGCCTCACACAACTCATCGGGGCCATTCGCCTCGTGCAGGACCACCTCAATCCAGCCTTGCGGATCGAGGGCGTCCTGCTGACCATGTACGACGCACGCTTGAATCTTTCCCAGCAGGTGGCGGAGGAGGCCCGGAAGTTCTTCTCCGACCGCGTTTACAGGACGGTCATTCCTAGGAACGTTCGGCTGAGCGAGGCGCCTTCGTTCGGAAAGCCCATCGTCCTGTACGACCCGCACAGCACCGGCGCCGAGCGCTACCGGGAGTTGGCCACGGAGGTCATCGAACATGAGTAAAAAGGTACTCGGGCGCGGCTTGGAGGCCCTCATTTCGACGGCCACCGCGACCCGCGCCGCGGAGGGCTCCACGGCCATCGGTGTCGCCGAAGATCACGCCGTCGTCGAGTTGCCGATTGACGACATCGGCCCCAACCCGTTCCAGCCGCGTACTCGCTTCGACGACGAGGCGCTGAAGGAGCTGGCGGATTCGATTCGCGCCAGCGGCGTGCTCCAGCCCGTGCTCGTGCGCCGTATCGGCAGCAACGAGGACTACCAGCTGGTGGCTGGCGAGCGGCGGTTGCGCGCGGCCCAGGTCGCCGGGTTGACGTGCATACCCGCGATCATCCGGGAGTACGACGACCGACAGATGATGGAGCTCTCCATCATCGAGAACATCCAGCGCGAGAACCTCAATCCGATTGACGAGGCCAAGGCCTACCAGTCGCTGATCGAGCGGGTCGGGCTGACGCACGACCAGGTCTCCGAGCGCGTCGGAAAGCAGCGCAGCTCGATCACGAACTCCCTCCGGCTGCTCTCGCTGCCGCCGGAGGTGATGGACATGGTTTCACGTGGAACATTGTCCGCCGGCCACGCCCGGGCGGTGCTATCGCTCGAGTCCGCGGGCGAGCAGCTCGCGACGGCACGGTACGTCGTGGCGAAGGGGTTCTCGGTGCGGCGCACCGAGGCGCTGGTCCGCCGCAAGCTGCGGAAGGGCCACTCGCGCGCCCCGCGCGCGCAGAAGCTCGAGGGCCTCGGCGAATGGGAGACGAAGCTGCAGCAGCGCTTCGGGACGCACGTCGCCATCGCCCCGGGCCGCAAGGGGGGCAAGGTCGAGTTCGAGTTCTACAGCCAGGAAGACCTCGAGCGCCTGCTCGAGGCATGGGGAGTGTTGTAGGCGCCGCGCCCCCGACCTCGGAGGGTCCAACATGATGCGGTTCCGAACGCGCCCGCAGGCCGAAGAGCCGGCAGCGCCGAACACTGTGATCGGGGTGAACTCCAGCTGCCGCGGCACTTTGATGGTGACCGGCACGCTGCGCATCGACGGCGAGTTCGAGGGGGACATCCTCAACTGCGAGCGCCTCGAGGTCGGCGAGCATGGTTCGATGCGTGCGGACGTCGAAGTGCGCGAGGCGCTCATCCTGGGGCGCGTGACCGGCAACGTGCGAGCGCTGGCGACCATCGACCTGCGCGCGGGGGCTCGCGTCGTGGGCGACCTCGCCGCGATGACCGTGAGCATGGAGCCGGGCGTACACTTCACCGGTCGCTGCACGATGCTCGAGTCGGGCTCGGGCGCGGTCGAGATGGTCGGTGACCCTCGCCCACGCGATCCCGGGCGGCGATAGCCGGCGTCCATAGACACAATAATAACTTGTATAACAACATATTACGAGATATTGTGCTGGCCTCGCCGCGTCGTGTCCGGCGTCGCGACCCGGCACCGCCCCCTGATCCCGCCGCCGCGGAGCCCGGTCGACGATGACGACGAGCGCTTTCGCTTCGCCCCGCTCGGCCACGCTGGGGCGCTGGCTCGTGTTCGCGGCGACCGTCTTCTGGGCGGCGACGGCGACGCTGGCGCGGTTCGTCTTCCGCGACCGCCACGTGCCGCCGCTGACCGTGGTCGAGCTGCGACTCACGATCTCGGCCATCGTGCTGTTCGCGATCCTGCTCGTGCGCCGGCCCCGGGCGCTGCGGATCCGGCGCGGGGACGTGGCGTACTTCGTGATCCTGGGCCTGTTCGGCGTCGCCGCGGTCCAGGGCAGCTACTACTTCTCGATCTCCAAGCTCGGCGTCGGACTCGCGATCCTCATCCAGTACCTCGCCCCCACGCTCATCGTGGCATTCGAGCTCGTGCGCGGGCGCTGGGTGGGCTGGGCCATGATCGGCGCCGTCGCCTGCGCGACCGCGGGCACGGCACTGCTCGTGGGCGGCGTCGCGCCCGAGGCGCTCCACGCGAAGCCGCTCTACTGGGCGATCAGCTTCGCCTCAGCGTTCGTGTTCGCCTTCTACATCGTGTACTCGAAGCACGGCCTGCGGCGGTACGCGCCGGAGACGGTGCTCTTCTACACGTTCGCGATCGCGGGAGGGTTCTGGGCGGTCGTCACGCCGCCGTGGCGGATCGTCGCCGCGGGCTACGGCCCGGGGCTGTGGGGCATCTTCGTCCTGCTCGGCCTCTTCTCGACGCTTGTGCCCTTCGGGCTCTTCTACGCCGGGCTGCGTCGCCTGCCCGCGTCCGAGACGAGCGTGATCGCGACGGCCGAGCCCCTCGTCGCGATCCTCGCGGCGGGCGTCTTCCTGCACGAGCGCCTGGGGCCGCTCCAGTTCATCGGCGCGGCGCTGGTGCTGACGGCGGCGCTGCTCGCATCGCGCAACTCGCCGCAGGCCACCGAGGCCGCGGTCGAGCGCGGCTGACCCGCTCGCGCGCCGGGCGGTCAAGCCTGTGCGAATCCGGCCCGGCGCGCCCGGCGGAAAGGCGCGCCTCCCGCCGGGCCCCCTGCATCTGAAGGCCACGTTCCGCAGTCCCCCCCGGAGGCATCCCGATGAAAGCGCGCCTCACGCGTACGCGTCGCGAATCGCCGATCAGCACCGCCAACGCATCGGTTCGCATGGTCTCGGTGGCGGAGCTGCCGACGCGATCGGGCACGTTCCGGGCCGTGGCGTTCACGCCCGATGCGAACGGCGACGAGCATCTCGCGATCGTGCGCGGGGACGTGCGCGGCAAGCGCGCGGTGCCGGTGCGCATCCACTCGGAATGCCTCACCGGCGACGTCATCGGCTCGCTGCGCTGCGACTGCCGCGAGCAGCTCCAGGCCGCCCTCGACGAGCTCGGGCGCAGGCCGTTCGGCGTGCTGCTCTACATGCGCCAGGAGGGCCGCGGCATCGGGCTGACGAACAAGATCCGCGCGTACGCGCTGCAGGACCACGGGCACGACACGGTCGAGGCGAACCACCTGCTGGGTTTCGGCGACGACGAGCGCGACTATGGCGTGGCGGCCGAGATGCTGCAGGCGCTGGGCGTGCGCAGCGTCGAGCTGATGACGAACAACCCGCGCAAGCTCAAGGGCCTGCACGAGGCCGGCGTGCACGTCGTCGGGCGCAAGCCGCTCGTGACGACCGCGAACCGCTTCAATGCCGCCTACCTGCTGACCAAGCAGAAGCGCTCCGGCCACCTGCTAGGCATCGGCGAGGCGCCGCCCATGCTGACGCCGACGGGCGCGCCCGCGGCCACGGCCGGAAGCGCCCCCGCGGACTGATCGGTCCGCGCGCGGCGGGCAACGCGCGGCGTCCGGCGCCGGCTGGGCGAGTGCGAGGTGCGTGGCGCGTTGCCTCGGCCACAGCCGGCCCGGTCGTCATGGGTGCCGCCCGCCGCGACGCCGGTCAGCTCGCCGCCGCGAACAGCTCCGGATCGTCGCCGAACGTCGTGCGGTGGATGTTCGCGAGCCGGCCGCGCAGCTTGTCGACGCGGAGCGGGCTCACGGTCTCGACCATGTAGCGCTCGTCCCACAGCAGGTTGCCTCGCAGCCACACGCGCAGCTCCGGGAACTGCCCCAGCAGCGCCATGCTCGAGCGACCCTTGAGCTCGCGCACCGCGCTCGCCACGCTCTGCGCCGGCCGCAGGCCGAACAGCACGTGGATGTGGTCCTGCCCCGCCACGACCTCGACCAGCTCGAAGTCGCGGTCCTCGCACGCCTGGCGGACCAGTGCGCGCAGCGCCTCGGTGTGGCGCTCCTTGAGGACCGGGCGTCGTCCCCGCGTGCTCCACGTCACGAGGTAGTGGAGCTGGCTGCGATACATGGGCTCCCAATCCTTCTCGAGCGCCTGCTTGACCTGGGGAGCCAGTTCGAGTTCCACGGGACTTCCTCCTGCGGGGATCGTTGAACGGATGTGCACCATGCGGGGGTGAAGAACGGGAGCCGAAGCTCCCGTGTGCTGCTGCGGCCCGTCCGGGTTCAGACCGTGCGGATGACGCCGCGCACCGTACCGAGCACGCGGAAGTTGTCGTCGCGCCCGACCACGATCGGTTCGTACCTCGGATTCTCCGCCACCAGCTCGACGTGTCCGCGTCGCGGCTGGTAGCGCTTCACGGTGGCCTCGTCCTCGATGAGCGCGACCACGATCTCGCCCGCGCGCGCCGTGTCCTGCTTGCGCACGATGACGTAGTCGCCCTCGAGGATGCCCGCGTCGACCATGCTGTCGCCACGCACGCGCAGGGCGAACAGCTCCTCGGTCTGGCCGAACATGTCCTCGATCGCGAGCGTGCCGCTCAGGTTCTCCTCCGCGAGGATCGGCTGTCCGGCCGCGACGCGCCCGAGCACCGGGATTCCCATCGGCCGCACGCCGGCCGCGGGCCCGATGCCGCGCGAGATCTTCCGGTTCCGCCGGATGTATCCCGCCTTCTCGAGCATGGTGAGGTAGTAGCGCACGCCATTGGTCGACGAGATCCCGAAATGTTCGCCGATCTCGCGAATGGTGGGCGCGGAGCCACGCTCGCGGCGGAACCGCTGGATGTAGGCGTGGATCTCTTTCGCGCGCTCGTTGAGCATTGGGTACTCCGTCCCCTGATAGGGTGGTCCACGTCGTGGACCCGGCACGAGCGGCACCTTACTGCACACACGTGCACCTCGTCAAGGGGCGTCCCCGCGACGCGTCACGACCGGCGCCGGGCCCGCCCGCCCGCTCCGCGTCGACGAGCACCCGTCGGCGGCGTCGCCCGGCGGTCGGACGCGCCCGGCCACTCCGCCCCCCGGACGATCGTCCCCCTCGACCCGCAACGACTTGCGTGGGATCCCGACGCTGGCCCCGCGCTTGCGATGCGTCACGGGCGAGGCCGCAAGGCCTCGGTTGCGCCGGTCGAGGTGACGGACGACGGCCGATGCGGAGGGGGTCGCTATCGGGGGCCGATCGTCCGAGGCTCGGCGGTCGTCCCCACCCGCCGGCGCGACCCGATGGTTCGCACATGGCCCGGGGCGAGCGATTCGCCCCGGGCCTCCTGACCTCCCGACGCGACGGGCGCCCCCCTGGCGGGCCACGGACTGCCGGCGGTTCGCGCGTGATGCGCGGCCGGGATGCGCGGATGCGGGGCGGTGTGCGCCGGTACGCCCGGATCGGCCCGGAGCGCGCACGTCGCGTTCGGGCGAACGCCCCGGCACCACTCGGTGCCGGGGCGTCGTCCTGCCACGCGCCGGGCGCGGATCAGAAGGGGAACGTCACCTCGGCCGTCCAGCGCCTCGGCGGCGCGTAGTAGAACTGCGAGTCGCCGATGTCGCTCTCGGAGACGAAGTGCACCGTGTCGCCGAGGTTGCGGCCCGTCACGACCAGCCGCGCGCCCGAGTAGTCGAACGTGAGCCCCGCGTCGAGCTCGTCGAACGCCGGCGCCCAGGACGTGTTCCGGCGCGTCAGCGGGCGCGTGCCCTCGTGGCGCGTGGCGACCCAGCCGCCCAGCCACTTCACCGGCGCGTACGCGGCGCGCAGGTTGTAGAGCTCGCGCGGGGCCAGCTCGATCAACTTGCCGTCGACGACGCGCAGCGAGCCGGGATCGGCCGGGTCCGCGAGGAACGAGAACGTCACGAAGCGCGGGTCGTGGTGCCCCCAGCCGCCGGAGAGCGAGAGGCCGGGGATCGCGCGCGGCGCGATCGTGGCGCTCAGCTCCGTGCCGCGGAAGCGCTCGTGGCCGGCGTTGACCAGCGCGGGCAGGCCGCCCGGCCCCACGGTGTTGACGACCATGTTGAGGAAGTCCATCTGGAACACGCTCGCGTCGAACGCGAGCTGGCCGTCGAACGCCGTGCCCTTGAGCCCGCCCTCGATCGAGTGGGTGCGCTCGGGATCGAGGATGCGCGCGCCCTCGGGCTCCTGCAGGTTCGGCGCCGCCGGCTTGAACGAGCTCTTCCAGTTCGCGTAGAGGTTCAGCACGTGCGGGCCGCCCGCGGGCAGCACGCGCAGCAGTCCCGCGAGGTCGCCGGACCACGCCTGGTCCGTGCGCGCGTCGTCCGCCACCGTCGCGTCGCCGCCGACCTCCTGGCCGAACGCGTGCAGCTTCTCGTTGGCGCTGTCCCACCGGCCGCCGCCCGAAAGCGTGAACGCGGGCGCGGGCGTCCACGCGTCGTGCGCGTAGAGGCCGACGAACGTGCGCCGGTCCTCGAACTCGCGGTGGTCGCCCACCGGGATGTCCTGCCAGTCGGGGATGCCGGCCGGGTTGGACAGCGACTGGTCGAAGTCGAAGCCGATGCCCTTCGCGGTCGTGCGCCCCCACGTGATCGCTGCGCCGCTGACGAGCTCGTGGCTGCCGGCCAGCTCGAAACGGCTGACGAGCCGGGCGTCGTCGAAGAAGACGCGCTCGATCGGCCGCAGCTCGACGCCCGCCGAGCCCACGGTGTCGGGCGCCGGCTGGTCGGAGAAGAAGCTGCGCACGCTCGTCTGGTCGTCCTGCCGCCAGTCGAGCGTGTTCTCGAAGCGCACGTGCTCGCTCACCGGCACGGACTCGCGCATGCCGATCCCGACGACGCCGTGCTCGACCCTCGCCCCGCCCACGGCGTAGTTGCGCGTGCGGTCGAAGCCGGGCAGCGGGGCGCCCGCGTCCACCCACGTGGGCGAGCCCCAGCCGGCGCGGTTGGAGAGCCCGCTGAAGTCGAAGCCGAGGCTCGCGCCGCCGACGCGGCCGGAGAGCGACAGGCGGCCGCGCTCGTTCTCGGCGCGCGTGCGGTCCTGCCAGCCGTCGCCCGCGCTCGCGGAGGCGGCGATGTCGAGCGTCCAGTCGGGCGCGATCTCGTGGCGCACGTCGACGCGGCCGTCGAAGTTCGAGAACGAGCCGCCGCCCAGCGTCAGCGAGCGCGCGTTGCCGGTGCCGCGGTCGGTGAACACCTGCACCATGCCGGCGAACGCCGAGACGCCGTAGAGCGTGCCCTGCGGGCCCTTGACGATCTCGATGCGGTCGACGTCGTCGACCGAGATCTGCGCCAGCGACGGGTTGAACGGGCCTCCCAGCGGGACGCCGTCCACGGTGACGAGCAGCGCGTCGAACTCCTTCAGGCCCCACATGCCGATGTTGGTCAGGCCCGGGCCGTTGTCGGTGCCGCCGCCGGCCTCGACGCCGACCACGTCGACGAGCGCGTCGGCGAGCGTGCGCGCGCCGGCCCGGCGCAGCGTCTCGCCGCGCACGACGACGGCGGCGTTGGGGATCTCGGTCGAGGGCTTGGCGGTCTTGGTGGCCGACACGAGGATGCCGAAGCGCGCGGGATCGTAGATCGACAGCGTGTCGCCGTCGGCGGCGCGCGCGGCCGGTGAGGCGAGGGCGAAGCTCACCGCGGCCGCGGCGAGCGCGGCCAGGGCGTGGCGGAACATGGGAGCTTCCTTTCGTCGGGGGTGAAGGCCTGCGTTCGAGGAGTGAACGGGCGCTCGACGAAAGGGGTCAGTTCCGAAGCGGC
>JBAIWU010000142.1:0-1795 GCA_037917155.1 Candidatus Eiseniibacteriota bacterium | reverse complement strand
GCGCGGCGACGCGATCGCCGCCGCCGCCGTGCGCATCGCCGAGGACGTGGGCGCGAAGGCGCTCGCGGCGTTCACGCAGTCGGGCGCCACGGCGCGCGCGGTCGCGACGTACCGCGATCCCATCGCGCTGCTCGCGTTCACGTCCGACCCCGCCGTGCGCAGCCGGCTGGCGCTGCAGTGGGGCGTCGAGACGTTCGTGGTGCCGTCCGCGGCGAACACCGAGGAGATGGTGCATCAGGTCGAGCGCGCGATGCTCGGCCTCGGGCGCGGCGCGCCGGGCGACCTCGTGGTCGTCGTCGCGGGCACGCGCCGCGGCCAGAGCGGCTCGACGGACACGATCCGCGTGCACCGCCTCGGCAGCGAGTAGCGCTCCCGCGGCGGGGCGTCAGGACCGCGCGGCGGCCTCGCGCATGCGGTCCTCGAGGTGCGTGAGGCGCCCCGCGAGGAGCTGCGACGCGCACGCCGCGGCCAGCAGGGCGCCCGCGACCACGACGACCCACGCGGGGTCGAACGCCACGGCCAGCGCGCCGGAGAGGAACGTGCCGAGCGGGAAGAAGATCTGGGCGATGAAGCGGCGCGTCGACATGGCGCGCGCCAGCATGTGCGGCGGCGTGAGCGACTGCCACAGCGTGGCGGACATGGTGTTGAGCGGCGAGACGAAGAACTCGGCCGCGAACAGCAGCGCGCCCGCGAGCCCGACCGTGCGCGCGAGCCCGGTGAGCGCCTCGAACACGCCGAGCACGGCGATGGACGCGATCATCGCCAGGGGCCGGCGGCGGATGCGACCGCCCCACAGGCTCACGGCGACGCCGCCCAGCACGCCGCCGAGCCCGCCCGCCACGTTCGTCGTGGCCAGCGCGGTGGCGTAGTCGACGTGGTGGCTGCTCCAGTCGGCGTGCATGCGGTCGCGCACGAGCACGGGCAGGAACAGCATGAGCGGCGCGAGCGTGAAGTTGGCGAGCGAGCCGAACGCGACGAGCCACACGAACGGCGGGCGGTGAATGATCCAGCGGAAGCCCTCGGTCACGTCGGCGAGCAGGCTCTGCCGCGCGGTGTGCGCCGGCCGCACCGGGCGCGGGATGCGCATGAGCGCGATCGCCGTGCATGCGATCGCGAACGTCGCGGCGTCGATCGCGAACGCGAACACGGTGCCGCGCTCGAGCCGCGCCACCCAGGGCAGCGGCCAGGCGTGCGCCCGCACGAGCGCCGGCAGCCCGATGAGCGTGGCCGCCAGCGCCGGCGAGAGGAGCTGGGAGAGCGCGTAGCTCGACATCATCATGCCGTTCGCGCGCGGCAGGTGCTCCGGCGGCGCGAGCAGCGGCAGCGAGCTGTCGAACGCCGCGGAGTGGAAGCTGCCGCACACCGAGTAGCCCGTGAGCAGCGCGGCGGCCGCGGGCAGCGTCAGCGCGTGCGCCGCGAGCAGCGCGACGAGCCCGAGCGTGAGCGCGCACGCGGCGGCGTTCGCGGCCACGAGGATGCGGCGGCGGTCGTGCCGGTCCGCGAACGCCCCGGCGATCGGCATCGCGACGATCATCGGCGCCGTGAACGCGAGCGTGACGGCCGACAGCCCGAGCGCCAGCGCCGCCTTCTGGTCGGGACGCGGGTAGAGATCCTGCGTCAGCCAGATGTTGATGCCGAACTGGGTGATGAAGGTGCCGAAGAGCGACAGCGTCTGCGTCGACCACAGCGTGTAGAACGCGCGCATGCCGGCGGGGGCCGGAGCGGCCGGGACTGGGGAATCGGGCGCCATGCCGACACGCTAGGGAGCGCCCGCGCGCGCCGCAAGGGCCGTCTG
>JBAIWU010000141.1:0-5802 GCA_037917155.1 Candidatus Eiseniibacteriota bacterium | reverse complement strand
GCCCAGCTCGCCGCGGCGCGCGCGGGTCACGGCCGCGGCCTCGCGCCACGCCGGGGCCGGGTCGGGCGTCCAGCCCAGCGCGGCCGGGAGCAGCGTCATCGGCACCCACGCGTGGAACAGCGCCGCGCGCGGCGGCATCCCCGACGGCAGCGCCTGGCAGTGCCCGCCCGCGGCCTGCATGCGCCGGCCCAGCTCGCCGCCGGAGGTCATCGCCACGCACGGCACGCCGCGCGCGCGCGCCTCGGCCTCGAGCGCCAGCGTCTCCTCCGTGCCCCCCGAGTTCGAGGACAGCACCGCGAGCGCGCGCGGGCCGACGCACGCCGGCCAGTGGTAATCGCGCACGACGAGCCAGGGCGCGGGCAGCGCGTCGGCGTACAACCCGCCGGTCAGCTCGGCGGCGATCGCCGAGCCGCCCATGCCGCCGACGGCCACGAGCGCCGGATCGGGCAGCGGCAGGCGCCACGGCGAGGCCGCGGTGCGCGCGAGCGCCTGCTCGATGTGGTCGGGGATCGCGTCGACCAGCGCGGCCATGTCGCGCGGATCGGCCGCGCCGTACGGGGGCTCCAGCGTGGGATGCGGGGCGCTCATCGGGCTCCGGAGGCGGTCGACCCGTCGTGGGACCGCTCGGGGACGAGGTAGCTCGGCAGCATCGGCTCGATCGTGCGCTGCATGAGCCGGCGCACCGGCTCGGCGGACGGGCACGCGAGCGCCTCGGTCGCGACCTCGCGCAGCGCCTCGAAGCGGACCGAGCGGATCGCGGACTTCACGCGGGGCACGTCGTACACGGACACGGACAGCTCGTCCACGCCGAGCGCCAGCAGCAGCAGCGCGTTCTGCGGGTCGCCCGCCATCTCGCCGCAGACGCCGACCCAGCGCCCGGCTGCGTGCGCGGCGCTCACCGTGTGCCGGATGCTGCGCAGCACCGCCGGGTCGAGCGGCTCGTACAGGTGCGCGAGGCGCGGGTTGTCGCGGTCCATCGCCAGCGTGTACTGGATGAGGTCGTTCGAGCCGATCGAGAAGAACTGGGCGTGCTGCGCGAGGGCGTCGGCCATCCAGACGGCGCTCGGGGTCTCGATCATGATGCCCGTCTCGACGTCGTGGTCGAACGCGTGGCCCGCGGCGCGCAGCTCGGCGAGCGCCTCGTCGCGCAGCTCGATCGCGCGCAGCAGCTCCTCGACGCTCGAGACCATCGGGAACATCAGCCGCACGCGCCCGTGGGCGCTGGCGCGGTAGATCGCGCGGATCTGCGAGCGGAACATGTCCGGGCTCGTGAGCGCGAGTCGGATGCCGCGCAGGCCGAGGAAGGGGTTCGACTCGTGCGTGACGCCGAGGTACGAGGCGACCTTGTCCCCGCCCAGGTCCATCGTGCGGAAGATGACCGGCCGGCCCTGCATGCGCTCCGTGACGTGGCGGTAGGCCTGGTACTGCTCCTCCTCGCTGGGGCGCTCGGTGCGGTTGAGGTAGAAGAACTCCGTGCGGAACAGCCCGACGCCGTCGGCGCCCGAGGCGACGGCCGCGTCGGCCTCGCCGGGCAGCTCGAGGTTGGCGCCCAGCTCGACCCCGTGCCCGTCGAGCGTCGCCGCCGGCTCGTGCGAGAGCGCGCGCAGCGACTCGATGCGCGCGTGGTTGCGCTCGATGCGCATGCGGTAGAACTCGACCGCGTCGGCGTCGGGCTCGAGCTCGACGCTGCCCGAGTAGCCGTCGACGGCCGCCAGCATGCCGTTCCGCACGGACTGCAGCGCATTCGCGATGCTGACCACCGCGGGGATGCCGCGGCCTCGCGCGACGATGGCGCCGTGCGACGTGCGCCCGCCCAGCTCGAGCACGAACGCCAGCACCTTGTCGCGCGGCAGCATCGCGACCTCGCTGGGCCCGAGGTCGTGCGCCACGACGATCGCCGGCGCGGCCAGCTCGGCGATGTGCCTCGTGCCGCCGGGCAGGAGATGGCGCAGGACGCGCCGCGTGCAGTCGACGATGTCCGCGCGGCGCTCGCGCAGGTACTCGTCCTCGACGTTGTCGAAGTGCGCCGCGAACCGCGTCATGAACGAGCGGAACACGAACGCCGCGTTGCGCCGGCCCTCGCGCACGCCCTTCTCGACCGTCGAGACCAGCTCGGGGTCGTCGAGGATCATCAGGTGGGTGTCGTAGATCCTCGCCTCGGCCTCGCCCAGTTCCGCCGCGATGCTGTCGCGGATGCCGGCCAGCTCGCGCCGCGCGACCTCGCGCGCGTGGTGGAAGCGCTCGATCTCCGGCTCGACCCCCTCGGGCGGCAGCTCGATCTCGCGCACGGCGAGCTCGTCGCGCTCGAGCACGTGGATCGGGCCCAGGGACAGCCCGGGCGAGGCGGCGATCCCGGTCAGCCTCACGGCTCGCCCCCGAACTTGCCGTCCACCAGCTCGCGCAGCGCGGCCAGTGCCGCGGCCTCGTCGGCGCCGGCGGCGCGCACGACGATGGTCGCGCCCTCCTCCGCGGCGAGCATCATGACACCCATGATGCTCTTGCCGTTCACCTCGAGGTCGTCACGGGAGACGAAGATCTCGGACTGGAACCGCGATGCCGTCTTGACGAACAGCGCGCAGGCGCGCGCGTGAAGGCCGAGCTGGTTGCGGATCAGGAGCTGGATCTGGGCCAAGCCGTTCCTCCGTGAATCAACCACGGCGCATCCACGCCGCCAGAATGACCAGCGCGCCCAGCCCGAGTGCCCACTGGGTGGGCGACGGGCGCGCGCGCTGCGCCGAGACGAGGCCGAGGCCCAGCCCGCCGGCGAGGGTGGACTGTACCGCGATCGGCCGCATTTCGCCTCCGGGCGCGAGGCCGTACGCCACGAGCACGCCGAGCACCACGCAGCCGCCGTACGCGAGCACCGTGACCAGCCCCTCGAGGCGGGCGCGCAGCGGGCCACCCAGGACCGCCGGCCCGCCGGCGTAGCCCCAGCGCACGCCGAGGAAGCGCACGGCGAGGTGGATCGACGCGTACACCCCCCAGAGCACGAGCGCGCCCCACGGCGCCTCGGGCCGCGCCAGCGCCACGAGCACACCCAGCGCGGCGGCGAACGGCCGCAGCGAGAACCAGAACAGCCGGTCCCCGAGCGCCGCCAGCGTCGAGCCCAGCGCGGCCTTGACCCGCGCCATACCCCCCGCGTCGGGGCCGGCGCCCGCCGCGCGCTCGGCCTCGAGCCGTGCCGCGGCGCCCAGCGCGAGCGAGGCCAGCGTCGGCTGCGTGTTGAAGTACGCGGTGTGCTCGGCGAGGCGCTCGCGTCGTGTCTCCGGGTCGCGGTAGATCGCATCGAGCGCCGGCTGCAGCGCGTACGCCCAGCCCACGCCCTGCTGGCGCTCGAAGTTCCAGGTCGCCTGCAGCAGGTTCGCCCGCAGCGCCATGCGCAGGAGCGTGCCGTTGCGCAGCGCGGGGGCGCTCACGGCGCCCCCATCACGAGCGTGAGCCACGCGCCCACGAGCGCCGCACCGAAGACGCCCGCGCGCGTCAGCCGCCGTTGCACGAACGCGTGCAGCAGCTGCGCCATGCCGAAGCCGAGCCACAGGGGCTGCGCGAGCGTCCACGCGCGCCCGAGCCGCAGCGACTCGTTCTCGACGATCCCGCGCAGGCCGATCGTGCCCGCCGCCAGCCACGCGGCGCACAGCGCGACGCCGACCGCGAATGCCATCGCCGCGCCCGCGAGGCTGGCCATCGCCGGCGCCCGCTCGTTCCCGGCCAGGATCTCGGCCTCGCACCAGCGGCTCAGGCCCTCGTTGCGGCGGCGCTGCCAGCGGATGAGCGGCACGCCGCTCGTCGCCGCGAGCATGCCCACGATCGCGCCCGCGAGCTCGGCCGCGTCGCGCCAGGGCTGCACGGTCACGCCGTGCGCCAGCGCCAGCGCGACGCCCGTGCCGGCGACGCCTCCGGTGGCGTAGTCCTCCGGCGTGCGCGCGCCGATCGGCAGCGTGCTCGCCGCGAGGATCTGGAGGACGACGCCCACCGACATCGCGGTCGACCAGTCGCCCCACAGGATGCCGAGCAGCGTCGAGGTCACGAGCGGCTGCGAGAGCAGCGTCTGCGCCACGGGCGTCGCGTCGAGCGCGGCCACGCCTCCCAGAAGCAGCGTGAGCAGGAAGGGCAGTGTCACGGGGTCAGCGTCGGCTCGAGCGCCGCGAGCGGCTGCGGCCGCGAGGCGGGCACGTCCTGCGCGTCCAGCGCCACCCCGCGCGCGAGCAGCGCGCGGGCCGCGGCGCGGTCGGCGTCGTCGAGGTAGACGTACTCGCTGAGCTTGGTCTTGCCGGGCGAGTAGTGCAGCCCGCCCACGTTGAACGCGGTCACGCCCGCGCCGGCCTCGACCAGCCGCAGCGCCGTGGGCAGGTCGCGCACGAGCAGGAACGCCGCGCCCGGCGCCGCCGCCTCGTCCGCCCACGCCGCGGCCGCCTCGCCGACGCTCACGACGCGGACCGCGATGCCGGGCGCCGCGTCCTCGTAGACCTGTCGCTCCCAGTCGCTGCGCGCGACCTCGTCGTCGGCGACCCAGATGCGCGCCGGGTCCAGTCGCGCGCCCCACGCCACGAGCACCTGGCCATGGATGAGCCGGTCGTCGATGCGGCTCAGGACCCAGCTCATGCGCCGGGGCCGCGCTGCGTGCGGATGTTCGCGCGCCCTCGCTGGAGCATGCGCTCGGCGAGCTCCTCGACGCCCACGCGGTCGCGGTTGTGCAGGTAGTCGAGCAGCATCGGCAGGTTGACGCCGGTGAGCAGCAGGACCTTGCCGTGGCCGCGCGCGACCGCGAGCGCGCACGTGTGGCACGACCCGCCCCAGAAGTCCGTGAGCACGAGGCCGCCCTCGCGCCAGCCGGAGATCTCGGCCTCGATGTGATCCTCGATCTGCCGCTTGTCGAGGCCCTCGTTCGAGAGCACCTGGACGCCCTCGATGTCCCCGTAGACCCTCGCCGCCGCGTGCAGCAGCGCGGCCGCGAGGTCCGCGTGCATCACCAGCAGCGCGGGCACGCGGTGCCCCCCGCCGGGGCCGGGCGCGCCCGGCCGCTCGTCCGGCGTGCCGCTCATTCCGTGTCCTCCCGCACCCACGCGCGGGCGGCGCTCTTGCGCTTCATGACCTCGAGCATGTGCTGGTTCAGCTTCTCGGCCGGCGACAGGCCGCCGTAGACCTTGACGAGGTAGTTGAGCGCGATGACCTCGGCGATCACCGTGATGTTCTTGCCGGGCGTGATCGGCACCTGCACGAGCGGGATCTCGACGCCGAGGATGTCGGTCCTGCGCTCATCGAGACCGACGCGCTCGTAGTCCTCGTCGTTCGACCACTCGCGCAGGTTGACCTCGACCTCGACCCGCTTCTGCAGGCGGATCGACCGGATCCCGAAGACCGACTGCACGTCGATGATGCCGAGCCCGCGGATCTCCATGTGGTGCCGCAGGAGCTGGTTGCCGCGCCCGATCAGCACGTCGCCGTGGCGGCGCGTGATCGTGACGACGTCGTCCGCGACCAGCCGGTGGCCGCGCTCGACCAGGTCGAGCGCGGTCTCCGACTTGCCGATCCCGCTACGGCCGGTGAACAGCAGCCCGCACCCGTAGACGTCGACCAGCGAGCCGTGCGCGGTGGTGCGCGGCGCGAACTGGTGGTCGAGGTACGAGGTCAGGGAGTGGATGAAGGGCGTGGTGCTCTGGGGCGTCCGCAGCACCGGAACCTGCTGGGCGGTCGCGCGCTCGATCAGGTAGGGCGGCGGGTCGAGCCCCTTCGCGACCACGATGCAGGGCATCGTGAACTGGAACAGCCGGTCGATCGCCTCGCGCACCTGACCCTCGGTCA
>JBAIWU010000140.1:0-7227 GCA_037917155.1 Candidatus Eiseniibacteriota bacterium | reverse complement strand
CGCGCTCGAACACCCACTTGAGCACGCGGCTGTTCTCGCCGTAGCCCGGCCAGAGGAACTTGCCCTCGGCGCTCTTGCGGAACCAGTTCACGTTGTAGAGCCGCGGCAGCTTCGCCGGGTCGGCCTTCGCTCCCACCTTGAGCCAGTGCGCGAAGTAGTCGGCCATGTGGTAGCCGCAGAACGGCAGCATCGCGAACGGGTCGAAACGCAGCGTGCCCACGGCGCCCGCCGCGGCGGCCGTCGTCTCGCTGCTCATGATCGAGCCCAGGAACGTGCCGTGCTGCCAGCTGAGCGCCTCGTTGACGAGCGGCACCACGGTCGCGCGCCGGCCGCCGAACAGGATCGCCGAGATCGGCACGCCCTTCGGGTCCTCCCACTCCTTCGAGATGGCCGGGCACTGGCTCGCGGGCACGCAGAAGCGCGCGTTCGGATGCGCGGCCTTGCGGCCCGCCGCGGGCGTCCAGGGACGCCGCAGCCAGTCGGTCAGCTCGGCCGGCGGCGTGTCCGTCATCTCCTCCCACCAGATGTCCTTGTCCGGCGTGAGCGCGCAGTTCGTGAAGATCGTGTTCTTCGCGATGGTCTTCATCGCATTGTAGTTGCTCTTCTCGCTCGTGCCGGGCGCGACGCCGAAGAACCCCGCCTCGGGGTTGATCGCGTACAGCCGGCCGTCGGCGCCGAACTTCATCCACGCGATGTCGTCGCCGATCGTCTCGATCTTCCAGCCGGGCACGGTGGGCTGCAGCATCGCGAGGTTCGTCTTGCCGCACGCCGAGGGGAACGCCGCGGCGACGTAGATCTTCTCGCCCTTCGGGTTCGTGATGCCGAGGATGAGCATGTGCTCGGCGAGCCAGCCCTCGTCGCGCGCCTGCACCGAGGCGATGCGGAGCGCATGGCACTTCTTGCCCAGCAGCGCGTTGCCGCCGTAGCCGGAGCCGTACGACCAGATCTCGCGCGTCTCGGGGAAGTGGCAGATGTACTTCGTCTTCGCGTTGCACGGCCAGGGCGTGTCGGGCTGCGTGTCCTTCTCGAGCGGCGCGCCCACCGAGTGCAGGCCGCGCACGAACTCGCCCTCGCCCAGCACGTCGAGCACGCGCGTGCCCACGCGCGCCATGACGTGCATGCTCGCGACCACGTACGCAGAGTCCGTGAGCTGCACGCCGATCTTGGCGATCGGGGAGCCGATCGGGCCCATGCTGTACGGAATCACGTACATGGTGCGGCCCTTCATGGCGCCGGTGAACAGCGGGGTCAGCGTCGCCTTCGTCTCGGCCGGGTCCTTCCAGTTGTTCGTCGGGCCGGCGTCGTCCTTGTTCTTCGAGCAGATGAACGTGAACTCCTCGACGCGCGCCACGTCGGCGGGATCGGAGCGGACGAAGATGCTGTGCGGGCGCTTCGCCTCGTTGAGCCGGATCGCGGTGCCGCTCTGCTCCATCAGGTGGAGCATGCGGTCGTACTCCGCGGGAGAGCCATCGCACCAGAGCACCTGATCGGGCTGGCACATGGCGGCCATTTCCTGCACCCAGGCATCGAGCTGCTTGTTCTTCGACATGGCGTCGACCGCCTTTCGTGTGGCGCTGAAACGCGTGTTTCAACCGGGCAGCCCCGTCGGACCCGACCGGGGCGGAGTGTTTCGCTCGAATACTAGACGCCCCGCGGCGCGGCCTTCAAATGGTGCGAAAGGACCGGCGGCGCCTCCTGCCGCGGGGCGCTTCCGCTTCGCGCGCCGGCGGTCCATACTGCGCGTTCGCCGTCCCAAGGCCGTTTCCCGACGATGGAATCCCTCCCCGCATGAGTCTCGACTGGCGACAGTGCATGTCCGCCGGGCGCTTCGGCGCGCCGGCGGAGGATTCGACGGTTGCGCGCACGCCGTTCCAGCGCGACTACGACCGCATCCTCTTCAGCGGCGCCTTCCGCCGCCTGGCCGACAAGACGCAGGTCTTCCCCCTGCCGTACGACGACCACGTCCACTCGCGCCTGACCCACAGCCTCGAGGTGGCGTCGATCGGCCGCTCGCTGGGCACGCTCGTGGGCACGCGCGTGCTCGAGCGCCGGCGCGAGCTCGTCGGCGCGCTCGATCCGCGCGACTTCGGGGACTGCGTCGCGGCCGCGTGCCTCGCTCACGACCTGGGCAACCCGCCGTTCGGCCACGTCGGCGAGGATGCGATCCGCGAGTTCTTCGCGGCGCGGCCGGCGCTGCTCGCGGAGCTGGGCGAGCGGCAGCGGAACGACCTGACGATGTTCGAGGGCAACGCCCAGACGTTCCGCATCGTGACGCGCCTCGAGCGGCCAACGCGCGGCACGGGCCTGCAGCTCAGCTGCGCCACGCTGGGCGCGCTGGTCAAGTACCCGTGCTCCTCGCGCGCCGCCGAGCGGGGCTCGCCGCTCAAGCGCCTGCGGAAGCCGGGCCTGTTCGACGGCGACGTGGAGCCCTTCGGCCGCATCGCCGGCACGCTCGGCCTCGCGAGCGCGGGCGAGGATCACTGGGTCCGCCATCCGCTCGCGTACCTCACGGAGGCCGCGGACGACATCGCCTACCTGCTGCTCGACCTCGAGGACGGCCTGCGGCTGGGGCAGGTCCCGTACGCGCTCTACGAGGAGTGCCTGCAGCCACTGTGCGAGGGCCACCCGCGGCTCGCGGGCCTCAGACCGCCGCAGGACTACGCCGACCGGCTGGACCGCGCCGACCTGCTGCGCGCGATCGCGGTGAACACGCTCGTCCACGACGCTGCCGACGCGTTCATGGACGCCCACGACGCCATCCTCGAGGGCCGGCTCGAGAGCTCGCTCGATGCGGTGATGCGCAGCCAGGAGCCGCTGCGCCGGATCAAGCACGTGTGCCGCACGCGCTGCTACGAGGCGCGCGACGTGCTCAAGATGGAGATCTCCGGCGCCGAGGCGATCCAGGGCCTGCTCGACGTCTTCTTCAGCGCGCTCGAGGACGGCGGGTCGCTGCGCGGGCGGCACCTGCGCCTGCTCTACCCGAAGCTGTTCCACGAGGCCTCGCCGTACGAGCGGCTCCTGCGCCTGACCGACCACGTCTCGGGTATGACCGACCATTACGCGGTGCGGCTCTACCGCGAGCTGCGCGGCATGCGCTACCCGGGCGGGCGGGACTGAGGTTCGGCGGCCCCCCGCGCGCCGGGCGGCTCCCCTACTCGGGCTTCGCCCCGCCGGCGATCCAGGCGGCGAGCGTGTCCCGCTCCGCCTGCGTGATGCCCGTCAGGTTCCCGAGCGGCATGGTCCTCGTCTCGACCGCTCGCGCCTCGATGCGCGGCGCGAGCGCGACGATGCGCGCCGGGTCGTCGAACGTGACGCCGGCGGGCGGCTCGGGGAACGAGGGGTTCGAGGGGTGCCGCGAGTGGCAGGTCGTGCAGCGCCGCTCGAGGATCCCGCGCACGGTCGGGAACGCCACCGGCGCCATGCGGGGCGCGCCGGCCTGCGCGTGCGCGGCGGGCCGCACGGTGAGCGCGACGAGCGCGACCAGCGACGCCAGCGCCAGCGCCGGGATCCAGCGGTTGCCGCGCAGCCGGACGTTCATCCAGTACTTGAAGCACATCCCGAACACGACGAACAGCGCCATCACGAGCGCGGGCTGCGGGTGCGAGTACATGCCCGGGAAGTGGTTGCTCAGCATGGCGAACACGACCGGCAGCGTCAGGTAGTGGTTGTGGATCGAGCGCTGCTTCGCGCGCGCACCGAGCGCCCCATCGACGGGGCGGCCGGCGCGCGTCGCCTCGATCATCCGCTCCTGGGCGGGGATGATCCGGCGCCACACGTTGCCCGCCATGACTGTGCCGAGCAGCGCGCCCACGTGCAGGAACGCCGCGCGCCCGCTGAAGAGGCGCGTGATGCCGACGATCGCGCCGCCGAGCAGCAGCAGCGACACCGCCGCGGTCGCGCGCGGCGAGCGCGCGAGCGGCGAGAGCCAGAGCGCGTCGTAGACGAGCCAGCCGCCTGCGAGCACGAGCGCGCTGGCCGCCACCGCCTGCGGAGCCGTCAGCGCGAGCACGGAGCGGTCGACCATGAACGCGGCGCCGCCCATCCAGTACACGACCACGAGCAGCGCGAGACCCGAGAGCCACGCCGTGTAGGCCTGCCACTTGAACCAGTGGAGCGTGTCCGGCATCTCGCTCGGCGCCAGCACGCGGCGCTTGACCACCTCGTAGAAGCCGCCGCTGTGCACCATCCACAGCTCGCCCGCGACCTCGCCCTCCAGCGGGCGCTTCGGCGGGCGCAGGCTGGCGTCCATCCACATGAAAAGGAACGAGTCGCCCACCCACAAGATCGCGGCGATGACGTGGGTCCAGCGCAGCAGCAGGTTGAGCCACTCGGCGAGGATCGCGGGCACGGCTTCTGACACCTCCGAGACAACGAGAACCGAGGAGCGTGGCAGGATAATGCACGTGCCTCCCCATCCCCCACGCGAAAATCCGGCCGACCTGCGCGAGCACGAAGGCGCCCTCGCGTATCCCGACCGGTCCTCGAGCCCGGCGCGCGTGACGGCGCGCCACCGGGACGCGCGCGCCCGCACCGCCCGCGCGGCCGCGACGTGGGCGGCCGGCTGGGGCATGGCCGTGGCTGCGGTGTTCCTGCCGGTTCTGCACTTCATCCTCGTGCCGCTGCTGCTCGTCGCCGCGCCCGCGCTGGCCTGGCAGCGCCTGCACGAGGCCGCGACGCTGGTCCGCGCCGAGGGCGACTGCCCCGCCTGCGCCGCGCCGCAGCGCTTCACGCTGGGCGGCCCGTGGCGCCCCCGCACCGCCATGCGCTGCGAGGGTTGCGGCCGCCGGATCGAGCTCGTCCTGCCGGACACCCCGCCCGCCGCCTGAGCCGGCCCCACGAGATGCTGGTCTCAACACGCATCGACGGCTAGGATCGCGGGGCGTTCGTCACCCGTTCCATCCCGGGGAGAGCCATGATCGGAAGCACGCTGGGCCGGTACCGCATCCTCGAGACGCTCGGCCGGGGCGGCATGGGCCTCGTGTACCGCGCCGAGGACCCGCGCCTCGAGCGCGAGGTCGCCCTCAAGGTCGTGCGCGACGACCTGCTGTCCAGCGACGAGGCCCGGAGGCGGTTCCGGCTCGAGGCGCGGGCGCTGTCGCGCCTCGTGCACCCGAACGTCGCGACGCTGTTCGACCTCGATTCCTCGGACGGCGTGGACTTCCTGGTCATGGAGTACGTCCCCGGCGACCCGCTGAGCATGCTGCTGGAGAGCGGCTCGTTGCCCGAGGCGCGCGCCCGCAGCATCGGTCTCGAGATCGCCGAGGCGCTGCAGGCGGCCCATGAGCAGGGCATCGTGCACCGCGACCTCAAGCCGTCGAACGTGATCATCACCCCGCGCGGGCGCGCGAAGCTCCTCGACTTCGGGCTCGCCCACGTCGCCGCGGCCAACGCGGGATTGACGCGCGCGGAGACGTCCAGTGGGATGCCCTCGGTCTCGGGCACGCTGCCCTACATGGCGCCCGAGCAACTCCAGCAGCGCGGCGTGGACGCGCGCACCGACCTGCACGCGCTCGGCCTGGTGCTGTACGAGATGGTGAGCGGCCGACGCGCGTGGGCGGCGACCGACCCCGCGGCGCTGATGTTCTCGATCGTGAACGACCCGGCGCCCTCGCTCGCGCAGTCCAGGCCCGGCACTTCGCGCGAGCTCGACGCGGTCGTGGCGCGCTGTCTGCGCAAGTCGCCCGCGGACCGCTTTCCCGACGCGGCCGCGCTCATCCGCGCGCTGCGCGGCGCGGAGGCGGCCGCCGGCGCGGCCGCGCCCGTGCCGGATTCGTCGGGGTCCGGCGAGGGCGTCCGCTCGCTGCTCGTGCTGCCGTTCGAGAACCGCTCGGGCGATCCCGCGCAGGAGTTCTTCGCCGACGGACTCACCGACATGCTGATCACGCACCTCGCGCAGATCGGCGCCCTGCGCGTGATCTCGCGCACGTCGGCGATGCGGTTCAAGGGCGGCGGCCGTTCCGTGTCCGAGATCGCCCGCGAGGTCAACGTGCAGGCCGTGGTCGAGGGCTCCGCCCTGCGCGTGGGCGAGCGCGTTCGCATCACGGTGCAGCTCCTGGACGCGGTGGCGGACCGCAGCCTGTGGGCCAAGCACTACGACCGCGACCTGACCGACATCCTGGCCCTGCAGGGGGAGGTCGCGAGCGCGATCGCGGAGGAGATCCGCGTCAAGGTGACGCCGCAGGAGCACGCCCGGCTCGCGCCGGGGCGGCCCGTCAACCCGGCGGCGCACGTCGCCTACCTGCGCGGCCGGTTCCTGTGGAACCGCTGGTCCCCCGACGCCGTGCGCGACGCGATCGCCTGCTACGAGGAGGCGTTGGAGGCCGATCCCACGTACGCCCCGGCCTACGCGGGCCTCGCGGACGCCTACTCGACGCTCGGCACCACGCGCGTCATGGCGCCCGGCGAGGCGTTCACGCGCGCCAAGCTCGCGGCGGCGCAGGGGCTGGCGCTGGACGATTCGCTCCCCGAGCTGCACGGGGCGATGGGCTGGGTGCTGCGAAACCTGGACTGGGACTGGGCGGGCGCGGAGCGGCAGATGCTGCGCGCACTCGAGCTCAACCCCGGCTACGCGATGGGTCACGACCGCTACGCGATCCTGCTCTCGACGCTGGGGCGGCACGAGGAGGCGATCCCTCGCGTGCTGCGCGCGCTCGAGCTCGACCCGCTGTCGCTCGTCATCTACAGCGCGGTCGGCGACGTCTTCTTCTGGGCCCGGCGCTTCGAGGAGTCGATCACCTACTACCGCCGCTGCCACGAGATGGACCCCTCGTTCGGCCCCGGCAACACCGACCTCGCGCGCTCGCTCGAGCACGTGGGACGCGTGGACGAGGCGCTGGAGTACCTCCGGCGCGGCACCGCCGCGCCCGACGGCTCCGTCCCGCCCTCCACGGGGCTCGCGATCCTGCAGTGGCGTGCGGGCCGGTACGACGAGGCGCGCGCGACCATGGCCGGCGTGATGGAGCTGGCGTCGAAGCGCTACGTGGCGCCGTTCGGCGTCGCGTCGTTCCACGCGGTCGCCGGCGAGACCGGGGTGGCGCTCGACTGGCTCGAGCGTGCCTACGAGCAGCGCGACGGCACGATGACGCTGCTCGGCGTGCACCCGCGCCTCGACGGGCTGCGCGGCGAGCCGCGCTTCCGCGAGCTGATGGCGCGGATGCGGCTCGACGCCTGACGCCCCGGCACGCCGAGCCGCGCGTTCCCGCGACGCGCCGCCCGGCGCGACGCGCT
>JBAIWU010000139.1:0-1715 GCA_037917155.1 Candidatus Eiseniibacteriota bacterium | reverse complement strand
CGGCCGGCTCGGCCGGCTCGTGCGGGCGGGCGAGGGCGAGGTGATGGCGCGCGTCGACGGGCTCGAGCACGTCGCGCCGTTCGTGGGCCGCGGCGCGATCTTCGTGAGCGGGCACCTCGGGAACTTCGAGTTCGGCGCGGCGTGGCTCGCGCGGGTCAACCCGGTCGACTTCCTCGTCCGGCCGCTCACCAACCGGGCGGTGGACGCGCGCATCGAAAGGCTTCGCCGCGACGCGGGCGTGGGCGTGATCTCGACCCGCGGCGGCGTGAAGGAGGTGTTCCGCGCGCTGCGCGCCGGGCACTGGATCGGCATCGCCGGCGATCAGGACGCGGGCCGGCACGGCGTGTTCGTGCCGTTCTTCGGCCACGACGCGAGCACGGCCGAGGGCGCGGCGCGCATCGCGCTGCAGACGGGCTCGCCGCTGTTCCTCGGGGCGATCCATCGCGAGGCGGACGGGCGGCACCACATGGTGCTCGGGATGGCGCGCGAGGCGGACGGGCCGCCGGACGACGCGCACGTGCGCGCGCTGACGGCGTGGCACACGGCGGAGCTCGAGGCGCGCGTGCGCGAGGCGCCCGAGCAGTACTTCTGGCTGCATCGCAGGTGGAAGACCCGGCCCCCGGCCGGGACCCGACGGGAGGGCGGGTGACATGCACCGGTTCGAGCTGCGGGTGCGCTACGGCGACACCGATCCGATGGGCTGGGTCTACTACGGGAACTACCTGCGCTGGTTCGAGGTGGGCCGCGCCGAGATGATGCGCTCGCTCGGGCGCACGTACCGCTCGATCGAGGACGACGCGGGCGTGCTCATGCCCGTGGTCGAGGCGCGCTGCCGGTACTTCCACGGCGCGCGTTACGACGAGCTCGTGGGCATCGAGACCGGGGTGCTGGCCGCGTCGCGGGCGACCGTCACGTTCGGCTACCGCATCGTCGGCGAGGACGGCGCGCTCTGCGCGATCGGGACCACCGAGCACTGCTTCGCGAACCGCGACGCCCGGCCCGTGAGGCCGCCGGCCGACCTCACCGACCTGCTGCGCCGCGCGCCGCGCGTCGACGCGGATCTGGCCGGGGCGCTCGGCTTCACGACGTGAAGCCCATCTCCTTGCCGCGCGGCGGCTCGGCGGACGTCTTGATGACGCCGAACGTCGACTCGTAGTTCTTGAGGTTCTGCTCGAGCGCCCCCAGCAGGCCCTTGGCGTGCTGCGGGGTCATCACGATGCGCGCGAAGACGCGCGCCTTGGGCAGCCCGGGCAGCATGCGCGCGAAGTCGAGGATGACCTCGGCCTGCGAGTGGGCGATGAACACGAGGTTCGCGTAGATGCCTTCCGCCTCGTGCTCGCCGAGGCCGATCTCGATGGGTTGCTGCGCGGGCTTGTCCACGGGGCTCTCCTCGGGAAGGGGCGGCGCGGCGCGGGCCGCGCGGGGAGCGCACGTTAGGAAGCCCGCCGGGCGGGGTCAAGCGGGCCCGCGCGCGTGCCGATGACTGGAGCGTGGTGGAGCGCCGCCCGCCAGTCGGGCGCTCCGCCGGCCGCCCCATGTCCGGAGACCCGACGCCGCATGGAATCCACGCCGACGCCCGCGACGGGCGGCCGCGTCCCCGCGCTGCCGCCGATCGCCATGCTCTTCGACGCCGACCTCGAGCTGGACGCGCTCGAGCGCATGCTGCTCGCCCTCGCGGTGCACCCCGAGGGCGCCGGCGCCGGGCGCGCCTGGCT
>JBAIWU010000138.1:0-14245 GCA_037917155.1 Candidatus Eiseniibacteriota bacterium | reverse complement strand
AACCTCAATACGGGCGACGTGCGCGTCGCGAAAGCGGTGGCGGCCGCGGTCCGCGAGCAGAGCGGCGGGCTGCGGAACGTGCGCGCGCTGGGCTTCTCGATCGAGAACGGGCGCCGGGCGCAGGTGAGCATGAACCTCGTCAACGTCGAGGCCACGCCCATCCACCGCGTGCTGGCGCTGGTGCGCGACGAGGCCGCTCGGCACGGCGCAGCGATCTCCGGCTGCGAGGTCGTCGGGCTCGTGCCCGAGGCGGCGATGCTGGGCGCGGCCGAGCACGCGCTGCAGCTCGAGGGCTTCCGCCGCGACCAGGTGCTCGAGCTGCGCCTGCGCCAGCCGCCGCTCACCGAGGCGGTGCCGATCGCGACGTTCCTCGAGCAGGTCGCGGGCCCCACGCCGACGCCGGGCGGCGGCACGGTGGCCGCGTTCGTGGGCGCGCTGGCGAGCTGCCTGCCGACGATGGTCGCGAACCTCACGATCGGGCGGAAGAAGTACGCGGCCAGCGAGGCGGCCATGGTGGACGTCAAGCGGGAGGCCGAGGCGCTGCGGCGCGACCTGCTCGCGCTCGGCCGGCGCGACAGTGAGGCCTTCGACGCCGTGCTGCGCGCGCGGCGGCTGCCACAAACGACCGCCGACGAGGTGGCCGCGCGCGAGGCGGCCATCGCCTCGGCCGACCTCGGGGCGGCCCAGGTGCCGCTCGAGACCGCACGGGCGTGCGTCCGGGTCGTGGAACTGGCGGCCACGGCGGCGCGTGCGGGCAACCCGAACGCCGTGTCGGACGCCGGGGTGGCGGGGCTCCTGGCCCACGCGGCCGCGGAGGGCGCGCTGCTCAACGTCCAGATCAATCTGAAGTCCCTTGCGCCTTCGGCCGATAAGCAGGACGTGGCAGCCGATCTCGACGAGGTTCGCGCTGCGCTCGTATCGGCTTACGGGCGCTGCCGCGATGCCGTTGGGACCGCGATGAGCGCTTGACGGACTCAGGCCCCTGGGCTGGCGCACCGGGAGGTGCGCCGGGGAGAACCGGCCAACTTGGAAAAGGCGATCGAGATCAAGCGTCGGGCGCAGCGCTGCATCCAGAACGGAGACCTGGATGGAGCGCTCGCCGAGTACGAGAAGCTCGTCGACGCCCAGGATTCCGATCCGTACAACTACGTCCTCCTCGCCGACCTGCTGTTCAAGAAGGGCGAGCAGCCCGGCGCGGCCGAGCGCTACCTCGCCGCCGTGCAGGCCTACCAGTCGGCGTCGCTGTACAAGAACGCGATCGCCGTGTGCAAGAAGATGGTCCGCCTCTCGCTCACGCCCGCGAAGGTGCTGCGCTCGCTCGCGGAGCTGCATGCGCTCGACGGGCTCGCGAGCGAGTCGGCGCTCTACTACGTCCAGTACGCCGAGCACCTCATGCGCTCGAACGCCCCGGCCGAGGCCGCCGCGGCGCTGCGGCAGGCGTTCGACGTGAGCCAGGACAACATCCGCGTGCTCGAGCAGCTCGGCGAGGCATGGCTGCTCGCGGGCGAGGAAGCGAAGGGCGCGCAGGCCTTCGACGAGGCGTCGCGCCACTACCGGCACGCCGGCGCCGCGGCGCAGGCGCGCCGCAGCGGCGAGCGCGCGAAGTCGATCGCGACCAGGGCGGGGATCCGGATCGAGGACATCCAGGCCCAGGAACCCGCCACGGCCTCCGGCCCGGCGCACGCGCCCGAGCCGGGCGCTGTCGAGCTGCACGCGCCCGGCGCGCCGGCCGCGCCGGAGGCCGCCGGCGAGGCGCCCTCCGCGTCCGACCCGACCACGCCCTCACCGGCGGCCCACGTACCCCTCGCCGAGGTGCCGCGCGCGGAGACCTCCCGTGACGACGCGCCCGCCCGTGTGCGGCTCGACGGGCTCGAGAGCGGCCGGCACCACGCGCCGGCCGCGCCCGAGGCCGAGCTGGCCGAGGCGGAGGCCACGGCGACGGAGCCGGACGAGTCGCCGGTGTACGAGATCGCCGACGAGCCGGCGACAGGGACGCCCGGGTACGAGCAGCCGCTCGACGACCCCGGGGTGCCGCCCGGCGCCGAGGCGTCGGATGACGCGCACGAGTTCGTGATCGACGAGCCGGCTGACGAGTCGCCCGTCTACGAGATCCCCGCGGACGACGAGGCGGGCGTCGCGTCCGGGCCGGCGGCGGCGGAGCCCGAGCCCGATGCGGCGGGCGTCTACGAGATCGACGCGGCGGACGAGCCCGTCGCGCCCGCCCGGCCGGCGTCCCCGCCGGCCGCGGCCCACGCGCCCGCGCCGGCCAGTGCGCACGGGCCCGGCCCCGTCGTGCCGACGTCCGAGGACATCGCGCTCGCGCACGTCGAGGAGCTGCTCGTGCGCGCGCAGCACCAGTTCCGCGCGGGCGAGCGTGCGGATGCCTCGGCGACGCTGGCCGAGGCGGCGCAGACGTGCGAGAGCATCGGTCGGTCCGACAACGCGGCGATCATCTACCGCAGCCTCGGGCGCGGCCCGCACGCGACGCCGGAGCTGCTGCGCGCGTGGCTCGCCAACTGCGAGCGGCGGGGTGCGACGCAGGAGGCCGGGCAGGTCCTGTGCGAGCTGGGCGACCGGGCGCTCAACGACGGGGACCAGGACGCGGCGCGGGCCTCGTTCCAGCGCGCGCTCGCGCTCGATCCCACGAACGAGACCGCGATCCGCCGCATGCATCGCTTCGAGATGGGCGTGATCGAGGCCGCCGAGCCGGCCGAGCCGGCCGCGGTCGAACCCGAGACGGCCGAAGCCGCCCCGGGGGAAGGGCGTGTCGAGGTCGCCGTGGGCCGCGCGGAGGCCGTGACCTTCGACCTCGGCGGGCTGCTCGCCGAGTTCCAGCGCGGGGTGGCGGAGCAGCTGGCCGGGGACGCCCAGAGCCACTACGATCTGGGCATGACCTACCGCGAGATGGGGCTGTTCGAGCAGGCGGTCGAGTCCTTCCACGCCGCTGCGCAGGATCCGGCATTCGCGTCGCGGGCGCTCGAGATGGCGGGGCGCTGCATGGCGGACGAGGGCCGCACCTCGGAGGCGGTCGAGGAGCTGGCCCGGGCGCTGGCGCTGCCGGGCGTGACGGGCGGCAACGACGGCGAGCTGCGCTACTACTACGGGCTCGCGCTGTCCGCCTGCGGCCGGACCGCCGAGGCGCTCGCGGAGCTCGAGCTCGTGCAGATGCGCCTGCCCGGCTTCGAGGACGTCGACCACCACGTCGCCGAGCTGCGCGGCCAGCTCGGACGCGCGGCATGAGGTCCCCGCGGCCGGCCCGCACGGGTGGCCGCCGCGTGGACCTGCACGCGCACACGTTCTTCAGCGACGGGCAGCTCTCGCCCGAAGAGCTCGTCGAGCACGCCCTGTCCCGCTCGCTCGTGGCGCTCGGGATCACCGACCACGACACGGTCGAAGGCGTCGCGCGCGCGCTCGTCGCCGGCGGCGGTCGCGTCCGCATCGTGCCGGGCATCGAGATTTCGAGCGTGCTCGAGGGCCACGACCTGCACGTGCTCGGCTACTTCATCGACTACCAGAGCGAGTCGCTGCGCGAGAAGCTCGAGGCATTCCGCGAGGAGCGGCGGGGACGCGCGCTCGCGATCATGTCCCGGCTGCGCGAACTGGGCGCGGCGGTCGACGAGACGGCCGTGTTCGCCGCGGCCGGTCCCGGCGTCGTCGGGCGGCCGCACGTGGCGCAGGCGCTCGTGCGCGCCGGGCACGTGCCCAGCGTGGAGGCGGCGTTCCAGCAGTACCTCGGCCCGCGCGGCAAGGCGTTCGTGCCGCGGCCCGCGTTCCACAGCGAGGACGCCATCGCGTGCATCCGCGAGGCGGGAGGCGCGAGCGTGCTCGCGCATCCGGGCGCGCAGCTGCCGCTGTCGATCGTCGAGCACCTCAAGGACGCGGGGCTCGACGGGATTGAGGTGTGGCACCCGCAGCACGGCGCCTCGGCGGTGCGGCGCTGGCGCGAGGCGGCGCGCAACCTGCGGCTGATCGAGAGCGGCGGCTCCGACTTCCACGGGACGCACCGCGGCGCCGGGCTCGGCGACCTGCCGGTGCCCGAGCGCGCGGTCGAAGCGCTGCTCGACGCCGCGCGGCGTTGACGCGCGGGCGCGCGCCCGACTAGGCTGCGGGCTTCGCGCCCCGGCCGTCCACCCCGTCGGAGAGACCGCCATTCCCCGTTCCCGCGCCGTCCTCGCCGTCCTCGCCGCGGTGTGCTGCGCGACCGCGGCGGCGCGCGCCGACGATCCTCCCGGCGGCGCCTCGGCGCTCACGTTCCCGGCCTGGTGGTCGGCGCCCGGCGGACCCTCGTGGCGTCCGGAAGCGTCGCTCGTGGGCGGTACGCCGTGGGTGTTCGCCGGTCTGGTCGCGGGCGCGTGGGAGCTTCGCGACCCGCTGGCGCCGGCGACGCTGCCGTCGCCCGGCATCGCCGAGGCGCAGGTGCCGCTCGCCTGGTACGACTCCGCGAGCGTCGCGGTGGGCGAGGGCGCCGCGTGGACCGGCTTCGGTGCCGGACTCGCCGTCGCGCGCGGGACGCTCCATCCGCCCGACGGCGACAAGCCCCGCGCGGTGTTCACGTCGATGAGCGGGACCGACGGCGTGGACCGCAACGGCGTGCTGCTCACGCACGGCAACGCCGAGCGATGGGTGCGCATCGGCGCGATCGCCGGCTCGCGCGGCGGCCTGGGCGCGCTCGACATCGCGGCCGACCACCTCTGGACGCTGGCTGCGAGCCGCCGTGCGGGCGCGCACGTGCTCGAGGTGGGATTCGCGCAGCGCGGCATGGGCGAGTCGCAGCGCGTGGGCGAGGCCGAGAGCGGCCGCGGCGAGTCGGGCCGGGTCGCGTGGGGCTGGGCCGCGCACGGCGACTCGCTGGCGGCCGCGTTCGCGCGCGGCTACGACCACCGCGCCGTGGGGCTGATCGGTCTCGAGCCGCAGGCGAACGTGCCGATCCAGTCGCGACGCGACGCGAGCGAGCGCACGCTCGAGATCGGCGCGTTCCGGCGGAGCGGCGGGCGCGTGTACGGCCTGCGGGTCCTGCAGTCGGCGGCGCGGACGAGCGCGGTCGACGACTATCCCGACGGCTCGGGGCGCCAGCTCGAGTGGACCACGCGCAGCCTGTGGTTCGCCGCGAGCCACACGCGCCCGCTCGGCGGAGGCGAGCTGGAGGTCGCGCTCGGCGCGGGGCACACGCCCGCCGCCGATCGCGCCATCGAACGCAACCCCCTGGCGCCCTCGGTCGCGTGGAGCGTCGACCAGGGCCGCCAGCGCGTGCGCGTGTTCGCGGAGCGGATCGTCGACCCGGTGTGGAGCGACCTGGCGGATGGCGTGCGGCCGTTCCTGCAGCACACGTGGACGGGCGGCTTCTCGACCGACATGGGACGCGGCGGACCCTTCGGCGCCTCGGTGCTCGCGCTCGCGGGGCGCACCGCGAACCGCGCGACCCTCTTCCGCAACCCGATCCGCTCCGTCTCGCTGGGCGTCGGCCTCACCGAGGACGCGCACCGCTACAATTTCCTCCTGCTGCAGGGCCGGTTCGTCGCCCGCGGGAAGGCCGGCGGCTTCGACGCGAGCGGATTCGCGCTGGCGCGGGGGAATTCGTCGTCGCAGCCGCGCGTGGACCCGGCGCTCGGCGGCACCGCGGGCCTCGAGGGCGCGGGCCGGGTGTTCGCGGGCGACCTCGGGGTGCGGCTCCGGGCAGAGGCGTCGTACGTGGGCGTGCGCGAGAGCGACACCCGCGTGCTCGCGCCGACCGGCTTTCCGCTCGAGGAGACCCTGCCCGGCTACATGACCTTCTCGGCGACCGCCACCCTGACCCTGGGCGATGCGACGATCGTGCTGCGTGGCGAGGGGCTCGAGGGCGTCACGCACCCGCTCACCTGGGTCGACTACGCCACCGGGACGTTCGCGCGTACCGGCGGCCGCGAGCTGCGCGCCGAGGTCGTGTGGCCCTTGTTCAATTAGATGTCGTGCGGCCTCCTGTTCTTGCCCTGAAGTATCTGGCCGAGCCCCCGCCCGGCCCCTGAAGACCATCTGCCCCCGCGGAAGGCCTTCATGTTCGACCTCACGCCGGGGGAGCGGCGCGGCGCGCTCGTCGTGCTGGCGCTGTGCCTGATCGGCGCGGCGTGGGACCTCGCGCACCCGCGCCCCGCCGCGGCGCCACCGCCGGATGCCGTGCCCGCGACGGCCTGGCCGGCCGCGGACGCGGCTGCGGCCCCCGCGTCGCCCGCGCCCCCCGCGTCCACCGCGCCGGCGCCCGCGCCCGTGGACCTCAACACCGCCGACGCGCGGGCGCTCGATGCGTTGCCGGGCATCGGGCCGGTGCTGGCCGGGCGCATCGTGGCCCAGCGCGCGGCGCACGGGCCCTACCGGTCCGCCGACGAGCTGCTGGCCGTCCCGGGCATCGGCCCGCGGCTGCTCGAGCGCCTGCGGCCGTTCGTCACCGCGTCGCGCGCGGCCCCCGCGGACGGCGTGCGAAATGCAACGACGCCCCGCCGGTGAGCGTGCAGTTTGGGCTCAGGTCGGCCCCGCCGCGCTCCGATAACCGGGTCGAGTCGAGTGGCAGGTCGGCCCCGCGCGCGCAGTTCCGCCGCGGGTCGTCACGCGGCACGGCCGTTGCGGCCGGCGGCGCGTCCCGCGCCGGCGCACGACGCGGTTCGCGTTGGGTCCTACACGCTTACGACACCTCACGGGGTGCCCCATCGTGGTCGAAGACATCGGTCAGAAGCTTCTCGAGGCGCGCCTCATCGACGAGAACGCGCTGCAGAAGGCCGCGCTCCAGCAGAAGACGGCCGGAGGCTCGGTCACGGCCAACCTCGTCAAGATCGGCGCGATCTCCGAGGACGGGCTGCTCGACTTCCTGTCGAAGCTCTACAACTGCCCCGCGATCGACCTGAAGAGCTTCGAGCCGGATCCCGCGCTCACGCGGCTGATCCCGGGCGACGTGGCCACGAAGTTCATGGCGCTTCCGGTCTCCAAGAACGGCCGCAAGCTGCTCGTGGCGATGGCGAACCCCTCCAACATCTTCGCCATCGACGACATCAAATTCATCACGGGGTACGAGGTGGAGCCGCACGTCGCCACCGAGGCCTCGGTCAAGCGCGCCCTCGACCGCGCGTACGACTCCGCCGGCACGATGGCCGACGTGATGAAGAACATGGAGGAGGACCTCGACGTCGTCGACGACGACGACGCGGGGGCGGACGGGGACGCGGGGCTCGGCCAGGTCAACGACGCCCCCATCGTCAAGCTGGTGAACTCCCTCATCTCGGACGCCGTGCGCAAGGGCGCGAGCGACATCCACATCGAGCCCTACGAGAAGCAGATGCGCGTGCGCTTCCGCATCGACGGCGTGCTCGCCGAGATGATGGCGCCGCCCAACAAGTACAAGGCCGCGATCACCTCGCGCCTGAAGATCATGGCCGACCTCGACATCGCCGAGCGGCGCGTGCCGCAGGACGGGCGCATCAAGATCAAGGTCCTCAACCGCACGATCGACCTGCGCGTGAACACGCTGCCCACGATCTTCGGCGAGAAGATCGTGATGCGCATCCTCGACAAGGCCAACCTCAACATCGACCTCGAGAAGCTCGGGTTCGAGCCGCAGCCGCAGAAGGAATTCATCGGCGCGATCTCGAACCCCTACGGCATGGTCCTCGTCACGGGGCCCACCGGCTCGGGCAAGACGACGACGCTGTACTCGGCGCTGTCGCGCGTGAACACACCCGAGGTGAACGTCATGACCGCCGAGGACCCCGTCGAGTACAACCTCGACGGCATCAACCAGGTGCTCGTGAACGAGGGCGTGGGCCTCACGTTCGCCGCGGCGCTGAAAGCGTTCCTGCGGCAGGACCCCAACATCATCATGGTCGGCGAGATCCGGGACCTCGACACCGCCAGCATCGCCACCAAGGCGGCGTTGACCGGCCACCTCGTGCTGTCGACGCTGCACACGAACGACGCGCCCAGCGCGGTCGGCCGCCTCATCGACATGGGCATCGAGCCGTTCCTCGTGGCGTCGTCCGTGAACCTCATCCTCGCCCAGCGGCTCGTGCGCCGCGTCTGCGCGAACTGCAAGCGACCTGCCAAGCTCACGGACGAGATCCTCGCCGAGCTGCAGCTCGACCCGGCCGAGGCCGCGAAGGGCTCGATCATGGAGGGTGCGGGCTGCGTCGAGTGCAACAACACCGGCTACCGCGGCCGCGCCGGCGTCTACGAGGTGCTGACGGTGACGCCCGAGCTCCGCGACCTGATCCTGCAGCGCGCGTCGGCCATGGAGCTCAAGAAGTCCGGGGTCGGCTCGGGGATGCTGACGCTGCGGCGCGACGCGCTCGAGAAGCTCAAGCGGGGGGTGACCTCCGTCGAGGAAGTCCTGAAGGAAACCGCGGCGGACAAGTTCTAGCCGCCCCCACAGCGAGGATCCAATGCCTGACCTGACCCTTCGCCAGCTGCTCGAGGACATGGTGGCCCGCCGGGCCTCCGACCTGCACGTCACGGCCGGGGTGCCGCCGGAGCTGCGCATCGACGGCGCCGTGACACCCACGGAGTACGAGGTGCTCACGCCCGAGAAGTGCACGGCGCTGGCGTACAGCGTGCTCTCGGACGAGCAGCGCAAGCGCTTCGAGACGACGAAGGAGCTCGACTTCTCGTTCGGCGTGAAGGGCCTGTCGCGCTTCCGCGCGAACGTGTTCCTGCAGCGTGGCGTGACCTCCATGGCGATCCGCCAGATCCCCTACGAGATCATCGCCATGGAGAAGCTGGGACTGCCGACCGTGGCGCGCGAGTTCACGAACCGCCAGAAGGGCCTCGTGCTGGTGACGGGGCCGACGGGATCGGGCAAGTCGACGACCCTGGCCGCGATGCTGGACCGCATCAACGCGACGCGGCAGTCGCACATCATGACGATCGAGGACCCGATCGAGTACATCCACCACCACCGCAAGTGCATCGTGAACCAGCGCGAGATCGGCGCCGACACGGCGTCGTTCCCCACCGCGCTCAAGTACGTGCTGCGGCAGGACCCCGACATCATTCTCATCGGCGAGATGCGCGACCTCGAAACGATTGAGGCGGCGCTGACGATCGCCGAGACCGGCCACCTCGTCTTCGCGACCCTGCACACGAACTCCACGTACGAGGCGGTCAACCGCATTGTGGACGTGTTCCCGTCCGACCAGCAGAAGCAGATCCTCACGCAGCTCGCGTTCACGCTCGAGGGCGTGATGACCCAGCAGCTCATCCCGAAGAGCCGCGGGGCGGGCCGGATCATGTGCGCGGAGGTGCTGGTCTGCACGCCCGCGATCAAGGCGGTCATTCGCGAAGGGAAGATCCACCAGATCTACAGCCTCATGCAGGCCGGTCAGAAGTACGGCATGCAGACGATGAACCAGGCGCTCCTGCAGGCGGTGCTGGACAAGCACCTCACCGGCGAGGACGCCGTCGAACGCAGCACGGACCGCGTGGAGCTCGAGAGCATGCTCCAGAAGGTCCTGCGCTCCGCGGCCTAGGAGGACACGATGGCGGTATTCGTCTGGAAGGGCAGGACCATGGCGGGCGAGGCGCAGGCCGGCGAGATCGAGGTCGGGCGCCAGGAGGAAGCCCTCGACCTGCTGCGCAAGAAGCGGATCCTCGTCACGTCGCTGCGGCCGAAGACGGGCGGCTTCTCGCTGCCCAAGTTCGGCGGCGGCGTCAGCATCTCGACCAAGGACCTGGCGATCTTCACGCGCCAGTTCGCGACCATGATCAGCGCCGGCCTGCCGCTGGTGCAGTGCCTCGACATCCTCGCCAAGCAGTCGAGCAAGCCGTCGTTCGGCCGCGTGATCAACGAGGTGACGCGTGAGGTCGAGGCCGGCTCGACGCTGTCCGACGCGCTCGGCCGCTTCAAGACCGTCTTCGACGACCTGTTCCGGAACATGGTCGCCGCCGGCGAGGCGGGCGGCGTGCTCGACGACATCCTCGGGCGCCTGGCGGAGTACATCGAGAAGGCCGACGCGCTCAAGCGCAAGGTGCAGGGCGCGATGGTCTACCCGGCCGTCGTGCTCAGCGTGGCCCTGGGCGCCACGGCGTTCATGCTCGTCTTCATCATCCCCACGTTCGCCAAGATGTTCATGGACTTCGGCGGAGAGCTGCCGCTGCCCACGAAGATCGTGCTCATGGCGTCGAACTTCCTGATGCACTGGTGGTGGGCGATGCTGCTGGCCGCCTTCGGCGGGGTCGTGGCCCTGCAGCGCTACTACGCCACCGAGAACGGCCAGCGCCAGATCGACGGCATGCTGATCCGGATGCCGGTGCTGGGCGACGTGCTCCTCAAGGGTGCGGTCGCGCGGTTCACCCGCACGCTCGGCACACTGATCGCGTCGGGTGTCCCGATCCTCTCCGGGCTCGAGATCACCGCGCGCACGGCCGGCAACAAGGTCATCGCCGAGGCGATCATGAGCGCCCGCGCCTCCATCCGCGAGGGCGAGACCGTGTCGGCGCCGCTGAAGGCCTCGGGCGTGTTCCCGCCCATGGTGACGCAGATGATCTCGGTCGGCGAGCAGACGGGCGCGCTGGACGAGATGCTCAAGAAGATCGCGGTGTTCTACGAGGCCGAGGTCGACACGGCGGTCGACACGCTGACCTCGATCATCGAGCCCATCATGATCGTGATCATGGGCGGCATCGTCGGCGGCATGGTCGTCGCCATGTACCTGCCGATGTTCAAGCTCATCAGCGTCGTGGCGGGCGGCAACGGATGACGCCTCCGACGGGCATCGGCCTGCGGTCGTTTCCGACCGCGGACGCCGCGTCGGACGCCGCGGACCAGGGCTGGGTGGCACTCCAGCACCTGGTCGTGGCGCGCGTCCTCGTGGCGTCGCTGGCGTTGCCCTTCGGCATCCTCCTCCGGCCGGGCGTCGTGGCGCGACCGATGCCGCTGCTGTGGGCGGCGCTCGCGCTCACGGCGGCGATCACGGCCGCGTCGATGGTGGCGATCCGCTGGCGCCGCGGCCTCGGGATCCAGACGTACGCCCAGCTCGCGACGGACCTCGGGCTCGTGACGTGGCTGGCGTCGTTCACGGGCGGCCGCGACAGCCAGTTCGTGCTGTTCTTCGCGCTGGTCGTGATCACGGGCGGCGTCATGGCGCGCGTCGGCGGCGGGCTGTTCGCCTCCGCCGGCGCATGCACCGCGTTCCTGGCGCTGCCGTGGATCTCGGGCACGGCGGGCGTCGTGGCCGAGGACCCGCTGTTGCCCAAGCCCGAGCTGCTCGTTGCGTTCCTCACCATGGTGGGCGTGCTCTCGGGGGTGCTGGGCGAGCGCGTGCACCGGACGCGGGGCGACCTCGAGCGCACCGCGCGCGAGCTGGATCGCGTGCGGATCGACAACGACGTCGTGCTGCGCCACCTCGCGACCGGCGTCTTCGCCGTGGACCACCAGGGCGTGGTCGGCTACCTGAATCCCGCGGCCGAGCAGGTGCTCGGCGTGCGCGCGATCGAGGTGCGCGGCCGGCACGTGGGCGACTCGCTCCCCGAGCGCCTCGGCCCGCTGCGCGACATCGTCGCCGAGACGCTGCGCACGAAGCGCGGCCGCGCCCGCGCCGAGCTGCTGATGAGCGGCGCCTCCGGCCGGCCCCTGCCGGTCGGCGTCTCGACCAACGTGCTCACCCACGCGGACGAGATGACCGGGGTCGTCGCGGTGTTCCAGGACCTGACCGAGGTGCGGGAGATGGAGCGCCGCGTGCGGCGCAACGAGACGCTCGCCGAGGTGGGCGCCCTCGCGGCCGGCATCGCGCACGAGCTGCGGAACGGCCTCAAGCCGATCGCGGGCTCGGTCGAGTACCTGCAGCGCGAGCTCAAGCTGTCGGGCGAGGAGGCCCAGCTCATGGACCTCATCGCCCGGGAGTCGGCCCGGTTGAACCAGTTCGTGACCGACCTGCTCAGCTACTCGCGGGAGCGCGACCTCGCGCTCGAGCAGACCGACGTGGGCGACCAGCTGCGCGAGGTCGTGAGCGTGCTGCGCCACGACCCGCGGCGGGGCGCCGCGGTGGAGATCCGCTGCGAGGCGGGTGCGGGACCCCTGCGGGCGGCGATCGACCGCGAGCAGCTGCGGCAGGTGTGGCTGAACCTGGCGAGCAACGCGCTCGAGGCGATCGGGGACCAGGGGACGCTGACCGTGCGCTGGCAGGCCCTTGGAGGCGGCCAGCTCGCGGTGGATTTCATCGATACGGGTGTCGGCATCGCGGTGGAGGACCTGCCGCGGGTCGGCGAACCCTTCTTCACGACGAAACGGGGAGGTACGGGCCTTGGACTGGCGATCGCGCAACGGATCGTCGAGCGCCACGGCGGCGTGCTGACCCTTGAGAGCGTGGCGAGGCGGGGAACGACGGCGAGGGTGCAGCTGCCCCTGGCCGCCGCTGCCCTGCCCGCTGCCGCGTGATCAATCCTTCCGGCTCAACGAACGAGGTGATGAGGATGCCTGCCGAGAAGATCCTGGTGGTCGACGACGAACAGAGCATGACCCAGTTCCTCGGGATCGTCTTGAGGAAGGAAGGCTTCGAGGTCACGACCGTGAACAGCGGCCGCGACGCGCTCGAGAAGGTCAAGTCCGAGGCGTTCGACGTGGTGATCTCCGACATCAAGATGCCCGGGATGGATGGCATCCAGGTCCTGCAGGCCATCAAGAAGCACGACCCGAACATCCCGGTCGTGCTGATGACGGCGTACGCCTCGCAGCAGTCCGCCATCGACGCGGTGAACCTGGGCGCGTTCCAGTACCTGCTCAAGAACGCGAAGAACGACGAGATCAAGCTCGTCGTGCGCAACGCGCTCGAGATGCGGCGGGTGCGGAGCGAGAACCAGTTCCTCAAGCGCGAGCTGAAGCGGGGCCACGAGGACAAGGCCATCATCGGCTCCTCCGAGGAGATGACCCGCGTCTTCCGCATGGTCGACAAGGTCGCGGACAGCGAGGCGACGATCCTCATCCAGGGCGACAGCGGCACGGGCAAGGAGCTGATCGCCCGCGAGATCCACTACCGCAGCCGCCGCGCGAGCGGACCCTTCGTCAGCATCAACTGCGGCGCGATCCCGCGGGACCTGCTCGAGAGCAACCTCTTCGGCCACATGAAGGGCTCCTTCACGGGGGCCGTGAAGGACACGCCCGGCCTGTTCGTCGTGGCCGAGGGCGGCACGTTCTTCCTCGACGAGGTCGGGGAGATGCCGCTGGCGACGCAGGTGAAGCTGCTGCGCGCGCTGCAGGAGCGGGAGGTCATCCCCGTGGGCGGCACGCAGCCCATCAAGATCGACTGCCGGCTCGTGGCCGCGACGAATGTCGACCTCGAGAAGGAGGTCGCCGAGGGCCGCTTCCGCGCCGACCTGTTCTTCCGCCTCAACGTGATCCCGCTGCGGATGCCCGCGCTGCGCCAGCGCCGCGACGACATCCCGCTGCTCGTGGACCACTTCCTCAAGCGCCAGGCCAAGGGCGGCCCCACGAAGTCCGTGAGCAAGGAGGCCATGGAGCTGCTGATGAAGTACGACTGGCCGGGGAACGTGCGCGAGCTCGAGAACGTGATGGAGCGCGCGCTGATCCTCGACGAGGGCGGCGTCATCGGCCCGGAGGACCTGCCGGACAAGATCCGCTTCGGGCACAGCCAGAAGGGGAGCCTGATCATCGACTCGCCCAACATGACGCTCGAGGAGCTGGAGAAGGAGTACATCCTCAAGGTGCTCAACTACACCCGCTGGCAGAAGAAGCGCTCCAGCGAGCTGCTGGGCATCAACGCGTCGACGCTGTACCGCAAGCTCATCTCGTACGGGATCGAGAAGCCGGGCGCTGCGCCGGACGCCGCGGGCGGGGACGAGCACGCGCCCAACCCGGACGAGCGGGCGGCCTGACCCAGGCGGTTGCCTTTTGCGCGTCGTGCACGACCCGCGGATCGATTCCGCACGATGCGCGACGAATCCGGTGATGTCGGGCCGGAAGACGGCCGATACCCAACTCGAAGCCGCGGAGCGGATTGCGGCCACGACAGCGAGCACGACAGGCATGGCATGGAGGTTGCGCTGCCAGCCTGCCCAGGAAGTTCAGCCACCACACCGGCGCGGGGTACGCGTCGGATCCACACCCCGCCATCGGGAGGAGTCGAGAACATGCGCAAGAACCAGAAGGGCTTCACGCTGATCGAGCTGATGATCGTCGTGGTCATCATCGGTATCCTCGCCGCCATCGCGATCCCGAACTTCATCGCGATGCAGAACCGCGCGAAGGAAGGCAGCACGAAGGCCAACATGCACACGT
>JBAIWU010000137.1:0-4911 GCA_037917155.1 Candidatus Eiseniibacteriota bacterium | reverse complement strand
GGGAGGCCCCGATGAGCCGCCGCGCCGCGCTCCGACTGGCTGCGCTGCTCGCGCTGCTCGCGCTGCCGGCCGCCGGGCCCTCCGCCCGCGCCGCGGACGCGCCGGGCGGCGTCACGCTCGAGATGCTCGCGGACACCGTGTCGGCGAACGAGGCCGGCCAGTGGCCGATCGACTTCGTGCTCCACAACCAGGGCCAGTTCGGCTTCGAGCTCGACAGCCTCGCGCTCGTGACCACGCCGCGGGCGGGCCCGCAGGCCGGGCGCTCGTCGCGCAACCCGATGCGCTTCGCGCTCGGGCGGGACGCCGTCGGCTCGGGCGAGGACAAGCCGCTCCACTACCAGTTCCCAGCCGGCCCGGTGGACACGCGCCTCGCGCTCGAGATCGCGGGCCACACGCGCGACGTGCCCGCGATCCGGCTCACGGCCGCCGTGCTCGCGCGCGCGTACGACATCACGGCGCTGCACCCCTCCACGCTCGTGCGCGCGGACGGCCGCACGCGCGAGCTGGTGCGGCTGCCGGCCGCGAACATGCCCGCGAACGGGATCGGCGTGCTCTGGCTGCCCGACGAGGGCGCCGAGCCCGCGGCCGAGATCCCGCTCGCGCTGCGGCTCTCGGACCTGGGCTTCACGGTCGTGATCGCCTACCCGCCGGGCACGGGCCGCAGCGACGGTCCCGCCGACTTCGCGGGCCCGGCCTCGCAGGCCGCCGCGAAGGCGGCGCTCGACACGCTCGCCGCGCAGCCCGGGGTGGACCCGGCGCGGCTCGCCGCGTGGGGCACGGGCACGGGCGGCACGCTGGCGCTGCTGCTCGCCGAGACGCGGGCCGGCCTGCGCGCCGTGGTGGCGCAGTCGGCGCACGTCGATCCGTGGGCCAGCTTCCGCGCGCTGGCGCCCGGGGCGCGCGCCCGCTTCGTCGCCGAGGCCGGCCGCGACAGCGCGGCGTGGCGCGCCCGCTCGCCGCTCGCGAGCGAGGCGAAGCTCGCGGTGCCCGTGCTGCTGCTGCACGGCGAGAAGGACGCGGTCGCGCCCGCGGACCCGGTGCACGCGCTGGCCGTGGCCCTGAGGGCGAGGAGCGTCCCGATGGACGAGCTCTTCGACCGGACCGCCGGCCACGCGCTGCCGCAGGCCATCGCGATGCGCAAAGGTCAACTGTTCCTCAAGTCGAGCACGGCCGGGGCGCGGTAGCCGGCCGGGCCGGGCGCCGGCCGGGCCGTGCGTCTTGACCCTGCCCGAGGGCGCTCCGTAGAATTCGCCGGCGTTCGTGCTCCCTGCCCGAGCCTCCCCCGTCCCCTGTCCCTCCATCCCCGAGGTCCGATGCGCCTTCCGAGCCCGTCCGCCGTCCGCCGCGCCCTGTTCTTCGCCTGCCTCGCGGCGGCGCCCGTCGCCGGCGCGGCCGTGCCGGCGAGGCCCCATTACCTGCCGGACACCGCGGTCGTCGCGCGCGTGGGCCCGCGGGTGATCACGGCCTACGACTTCCGGAACGACTACTTCTATTCGGACGCCACGCTGCGCCCGGCGCAGGACAGCCTCGGGCGCGCGTCGTTCCTGCGCGATCTCGTCGGCAAGGAGATCCTGGGCCTCGCGGCGCTCAAGACGAACCACGAGTTCACGTTCGAGGACCGCGTCCAGTACCGCGAGTTCCGCGCGACGACGCTGTCGAACGTGCTGTTCCTCAAGGAAGTGAAGTCCACCGCGGCCATCCCCGAGGACTCGCTCAAGCGCGTGTGCTCGTTCTACTCGCGCGACTTGAAGCTCCGGCTGCTCTTCTTCGCGACGCGCGAGGAGGCCGAGGCCGAGCGCATCCGGCTCATCTCGGGCCGCACGACCTGGGCCGCGGCCGTCCTGCAGCACGGCGTCAGGGCCGACAGCATGGTGAACAGCGTCTCGCGCTTCATCCGCTTCGACGCGCTGCCGCTCGACGTCGCGCTGCAGATCTGGACGCTGCGCGTGGGCCAGGTCTCGCCCGTCATCCCCACCCGGAACGGCTACCACGTCGTGCAGGTGGTCGAGGAGCGCCAGCGCGCGCCGCTGCCGTTCGTCGCCATGGAGCGGATGATCCGCAACAACCTGCAGGGCGTCGTCTCGACGCAGCGCCGGCTCGCGATCCAGGCCGAGGCCAAGAAGGGCCTCGGCGTGGCCTACGACAGCACGAACATCCGCTGGGCGTCGTCGTACTTCCGCCAGACGAGCAAGCTGGGGAACGAGGGCCTGACGCCCAGCATCGAGCTGGACGAGACCGTGCCCGAGTTCACGCCGCAGGACACGGCGCGCACGCTCGTGACCTGGAAGGGCGGCCGGCTCTCGCTGGGCGACCTGCTGCACGAGTACAGCGACACGCAGGTCCTGCTGCGGCCCAGCCTCAACACCGTGGACAACATGTACGGCTACCTCGACGCGATCATGCTGGCGCCGTACATGACGAAGATGGCCGAGGACCACGGCCTCGAGAAGGACTCCACCGTGGTCGCCGAGCTGGCGCGCAAGCGCGAGGGCATCCTCGTCTCGCACATGGTGGACGACTCGGTGCTCTCGAAGATCAGCGTGACGAAGGAGGAGCGCGAGGCCTACTACAAGGATCACCCGGGCGAATTCACGACCTTCCCCGTCGTGCGCTGGGCGCTGCTGGTGCGCCACAGCAAGGCGGCGGCCGATTCGGCCAAGCGGCTGCTGGACACGGGCGCGGCGAAGATCGAGGCCCTGGTGGCGCAGGACGAGAAGCGCGGCGTGAAGGGCTCGGGAATCAGCGAGCTGCGCTCGAACGAAGGGTCCGACTACCACAAGCTGCTGTTCGACGAGCTGCGGCCCGGCAGGACCGTCGTTCTCGGCCCGGACCGCGACAAGCTCTACGCCGTGATCCACGAGATCAGCTTCGATCCCGGCCACCTCGTGCCGTACGAGGACATGGAGGGCAACATCGACGAGTCGGTGCGCAACATCAAGGGCGACGCGGCCATGAAGGCGTTCATCGCGCGCCTGGCGCGGGGCGTCCCGATCGAGACGCACCCCGAGAAGCTCATGCGCATCCACCTCGTCGATCCGGCGCTCGACCCGGAGTGAGACCGCGCCGTCCCGAGTGACGCACGAACGCGGCGAGAGCCGGTGGGCTCCCGCCGCGTTCGTGTCCGCCCCGCGCGCTCAGCGCCCCGGGGCCGCGCCCTTCGGCGGCGGCGACGCGAGCGTGTCCGGCGGCGACGCCTTGCACGCCGGGGTCCCCACGCCGCGCGTCACCACGGCCCCCTCGCCCAGGTCCGGGAAGAGGTCGCGGCGGGGCCCGAAGACGAACTCGCCGCGCCACCACGAGATGCACACGGGCCTCTCGCAGCCCGTGAGGGCGTGGCCGCGGCGGCCGAGGATGATCCAGCCCGCGGTGTAGCGCGTGTGCGCCGTGAGCGGCTTGCCCGCGAACATGCCGATCACGGAGCCGAACTTGAACCGCGCCTTGCGCGCCGTGCGGTCGTAGACGACCGAGCCCGTCCCCTGCGCGTTCCACGGCGAGGGGCCGGGGACGTCGTCGCCGAGCTGGAACTGCGCCGCGATGCCGCCGGCGTTCGCGCCGCCGTGGGCCATGTCCCAGAACGTGCCGAGCGTGTCGCCCGGAGCGGCGAGGATCTCGATCTCGCCGCCCACGCCCACGAACGACGACTCGTCCTGCGTGGGCTCGAACGAGAGGTAGAGCGTGTCCCGGCTCGCCGAGTCCCCGCAGGCGGGCACCAGGTTCGCCTTCGCGCCCGGCATGCCCCAGGGCGCGCCCCAGGCCATGTGGACGATGGGGTCGTGCGTGTCGGGGGCCGGCGACAGGCCGGCGGGCGAGGGGGGCGCGAAGCCGGCCGTCGCGAGCAGGACGGCCAGCGCGGGCGCGGCGATGCGGAGCGGGTTCATGCGCGTCTCATCCTCGGGAGGGAACGGGGGGCAATCGGCAGGCAATTCTACACCGACCGGCCGCCCGGGTGCGCAAACGAGTGCGGCCACCCCGCTCGGGAGTGGCCGCACCGGAATCGCGTGCTGCGGGTCGACCTAGCGGTAGAGCGCCTTGATCGAGCCCCAGGTGCGGTTGCGCACCGGCACCGCGGACGGGCAGATCGCCGTCGTGAGGCTGGCCTGGTAGACGATGGACTGGTTCGTGACCGGGTTCGTGAGGCGCAGGTACGTGTCCGGCGTGTCCGTCAGCGTCTGGACGTTGATCTCGTTCAGGACGAGGCAGGCGTTCGTCGAGCAGCCCGCGCACGAGCCCGTGCCCGTGCTCTTCGACTTCAGCACGGTCAGCTTGAAGACGTCCCACTCGGTGGTGTTGTCACCGGTCAGGTTCGTGGTGGCGGCCACGGTCGCGTCGAGCACGGTGCCGATCAGGAAGCGGATGCGGTTGGGCGGCGCGGCCTCGGCGAAGAGCGCCGTCAGGTTCGAACCGGCGGGGGCGGCGTTGTCCCACACGGTGCCGCACGAGTTCGCGATCGAGGCGTCCGCGGTGAGGCTGAAGGCGGAGGAGCGGCACGCGTCGGCGCGCCACCAGTCGTTGATCGTGCTCGCGTCGTCCGTCTGGATGTCGAGGACCGACTGGCAGCCGACGAACTGCGTGCGCGTCACGGCCGGCATGATCATGGAGCCGAACAGCGTCATCGCGGTGCCGGAGTTCGACGTGCACGCGTTGGTCGCCGACGTGGCGGCCGTCGCGCCCAGGCTGCAGTCGTTGAGATAGAGGTTGATGCCGGACGCCATCGCCATGGAGGCCGACAGCATCAACAGCGCGGCGGCGAGAATCGTAACCTTCTTCATGTGCTCCTCCGTGAACGTGCCCACGACCTCGAGGGCGATGCCTGATGACGGTTGCGTCAGCGCAGCGACGGGTGGATCCGGGTGTCGAGGCGAGCGTGCGTCGGCATCCGTGCGCGCCTCCCGCTTATCGGCGGATTTCCCT
>JBAIWU010000136.1:0-2694 GCA_037917155.1 Candidatus Eiseniibacteriota bacterium | reverse complement strand
AACCTGCAGGCGGGCATCGACGCGGAGGTCTACGAGCGCCGCGTCGCTTACGCGCGGTTCATGGCGCACGCGCGTGAGGAGCACCTGTACGAACCACTGGCGTCGTTCCGCTACGCGCGGGACGCGGAGATCACGCACGCCATCCGTCTCGCGGTGGCGTACGCGCACCTCGAATGGACGACGCCACGCATCGCGACGGCCGCGGCCACGGGGCCCCAGATCCCGGGCGTCACGTACCACGTGTGTCCTGGCTGTGGTTGCGTGCTGACGGAGATCACGTCGCCCCGCTGCGAGTGCGGGGCGACGACGTCGGGGTTCTCGACCTTCGTGGCCCCGGCGGAATCGTCCGCGCCCGATCCGCTGGAGGTAGGGCGGTAGGACGCGAAGGACGACGCCGGGAACGCCGGGCGGCGCGATCGCGCCGCCCGGTTCGTCATGCGGCCGCGACGGCCTGCGCGATCGGGAACACGACCGCGAGCAGTCCGAGCCCGTGGAAGATCCCGGCGATCGCGCGCAGCTTGCGCTCGTCGACGATCCGGATGCGGTCGCGATGGACCGCGAGCACGCCGCGCGCCCTGAGCTTGGAGACCACGCGCGAGACCGTCTCGGGCGTCGTCCCGAGCATGTGCGCCATGTCGAGGCGCCGGAGCTGGATCTCGGGCAGCGCCACGCCCGGGGCGCGGGGCCCGGCCTCCTCGGCCATCGTCACCAGCAGGTGCGCGGCGCGCGTGATGACGCCGCGCTGGGCCAGCTCGACGAGCCGCTCGTGGGCGAGCAGCAGCCCCAGCGCGAGGTGGCGCATGACGCCGAGCGCGAGCTCGGGCGTCTGCGCGAGCCGCGCCTCGAACGTCGCGCGGTCGAGCGTGCGCACGCACGAGTCCACCAGCGCTTCCGCCGTGGCCTGGTGCGGCGTGTCGGCGAGGATCGCGGGCAGCCCGATGCTGGTGCCAGGCTCGCAGACCTGCAGGATGAACTCCTCGCCACCGTAACCCACCTTCGAGAGCTTCACGCGCCCGCTGCAGACGCAGTGCACCGACAGCACGGGCCCTCCTTCGCAGAAGAGCGTCTGCCGGGCCCGCAGCCACTGCACGCCGGGCGGCTGTCCGTCGTGTGACGCCGGCGGCGGATCGACGACGTAGAGCAGGCAGCGGTCGCGATGGTCACAGCGCGCGCACGTGCCGCCGACCAGATGCGGAAGCGGAGCATTCATCCCGGACCATCCCGGAAACGGGAGTGCGTTCGCGGGGGGCTCGCGAGGGGGATGCACGAAAGGTAGCACTCGTGCGCGCCCGGCGCGACGGAGCCCGCGCCGCCGAGCCCGCGCGGGGATGCGGCGGATGCGCCCGCAGGTGTGTACGTCGTGCAACTGGGCCCGGGTGGCGCGTGCGCGTCGCAACGCGCGACGCTGATCGGGTGATATCGACCCGGTCCCGCAACTCCTTTTCCTCATAGGGAGTTCGCGTCCCGCCGCGCATCGTCGAAGGCATCCTTTCGGACCATCGCGGTGGCGCGGCCGACCGGCGAAGATGCACGGCACGCAGGATGCATTTCTACGGGGGGACGGCGTTTCGCGTAAGGTCGTCGCGGATCCGGTCCACCCGCCGGCGCGAGACGATTGGAACCCGATTCACCCCATGGACCAGAGGAGACCCTCATGCACGCGCGGCACCAGCTCTCCAAGTTGGCGATCATCGCGCTCCTGATCTGCGTCGCGGGAGCCGCCTATGCGTTCCCCTCGGTCGCGCGCAAGACGAAGATGTCGTGCGCGACCTGCCACAAGAACGTCGCCGGTGGCGCCGACCTGACCGACGCCGGCAAGGCGTACCAGGCGGACAACACCAAGCTGCCCGCGGCCTCCGTCGAGGGCGCGGACTACCAGGGCGCGAACAAGTGCAAGATGTGCCACAAGAAGGAGCACACCTCCTGGCTGGACACCAAGCACGCGCACGCGTTCGAGGCGCTCACCTCCGGCGACCCGGAGAAGCAGAAGACGCAGGCGGCGGCGCTGGGCGTCACGCTGAGCGGGCCCGCGTCCGCCAACCCGGCGTGCATCGGCTGTCACGTGACCGGCTACCAGCTGCCGGGCGGCTACCCGCCGGCCGACACGTCGAAGACGGCGTCGTACGCGGCGGTGGGCTGCGAGATGTGCCACGGCCCGTCGAGCAAGCACACGGCGGCCGAGAAGGGCCAGAAGCACAACTTCATCTCGATCCCGAAGACCGAGGCCATGTGCCGCGACTGCCACACCAAGGCGATGAGCCCGAACTTCGCGTTCGACGAGTACAAGAAGAAGGCGATGCACGCGCTGCCGGACTCGCTGGCCGGCAAGTGAGCGCCGCGTAGTCAGAAGGGCGGGAGGCCGGTTCGCCGGCCTCCCGCTTCGCTTTGCCCGCCGCGCGCGCCCCGTCGTCCGGGGCCGCCCGATGCGCCGCGCCCGCGCGCGGCGATCAGCGCGGCGCGTACGGGAAGCTCGTCTCCATGACGACGACGCGCCGCTCGCGGATCGAGCGCTGCGCGGCGAGCAGCGCCTGCGCCGCGACGACGAACGAGTCCGTCTGGTCGACCGCGCCCGGCGCGCGACGGAACTGCGCGAGCATGCGCTCGAGCATCGCGCGCTGGCCCAGGTCGGGCTGCAGCCTCGAGGCCCGCTTGCCGCCGCGACCGCCGCGCAGCACCAGGCCGCGGAAGCCGGAC
>JBAIWU010000135.1:0-12195 GCA_037917155.1 Candidatus Eiseniibacteriota bacterium | reverse complement strand
CGGCGCGCGCCGCAGCAGCACGTTCGCGATCCCGCCCCCCAGCAGGATCGCCATCCCGAGCGCGAACAGCGTCATGCCCGGGCCCGCGCGGCGGCGGGATCGGCCGCCGGCGGCTCGAGCGCGCGCACGCGCGCGAGGATCTCGTGATCGCCCGCGCGCCGGCGCAACAGCTCGCGCAGCTCCGGGTCGTGCAGCGCGAAGCCCATCTGCGCCAGGATGCGCAGGTGCACCGGGATCGTCGAGCTCACCGTGAGGAAGATCGCGTGCACGGGCTGCCGGTCGACCGAGTCGAAGTCCACGCCCCGCTCGAGCAGGAACAGGGACACCTGGGGGTGCGCGACGTGGAGCAGGATGGGATTGCGCACGTGCGGGATGGCGATGCCGTCCCCGATGCCCGTCGAGCCCATCGCCTCGCGCGCCTCGAGGATCGCCAGCAGGTGGTCGCGATCCGTGTCGGGCGGCAGCGGGATGCGACGCACCATCGCCGCGAGCACCTGCGCCTTGTCGCCGCCCTCGAGGTCGCGGTGCACGCCGCCGGACTCGAGCAGCTTCCAGAGCGGCGGCACGGCGTCGGGCGCGCGACGCGCCTCGTCCAGCAGCGCGCGCGCGACCGGGATCCCCTGCTCCACCGCCCACTCCCACACCTCGATCGCGTTGAGGTGGAGGCGCTCGCTCACCCGGTGCACCGGGAGCCCGCGCTCGGCGATCCATCGCCGGACGAGCTTCTCGTCGACACCGAAATAGGAGGCGGCCTGCCTCACGGTGATCTGCATGTCGGGCTTCGCTGGTGACGGATCCCTGCCGCGGCGACCGGGATCGGACTCGCGCGGATGTTGAGCGCGCGGCGTCCGACGTCGCGCGGTCCCCCGCGCGGCCCGCGCGCTCCGCCCAGACGCCGGCACGCGCATCGACTGACCGCCACCTCCCCTTGTAGGGCATGCGCCCGGCGCACGCAAGTCGAGCGCGGCGGATGGGGACGGGCGCGCGCCGGAAGCGACGCGCCCTCCGCGCGGCGCCGGCACGGGGCCGGTGCGCGCGGAGGGCGTCGGGTCGCGTTCGCCGCGACGGACCGCGGGCGCGGTCCGCGCGATGGACCTCAGCGATACTTCGCCTTCACGCCCCCCCACGAGGAGCTGCGCGTCGGCGTCGGCGCGTCGACGACGATGGTGCCCACCATGTTGAAGTACTCGCCGTGGTACTGGCAGAAGAACGGATACGTCCCCGTGTTCGGGAACGTGATCACGGTCTCGAGGTGGCTGCTGTCGACCGGGATGTCGAAGATCGCTCCGGGGTTGACGTCGTAGTAGTAGCCGCTCGTGGCCGTGTGCACGCCGGTCACGTACTTGAACATGACGCTCTGCCCCGCGAGGATGTGGACCTCGTCCACCTGCGTGGCCGAGTTGTGGTCGGCGTTGAACTGGTAATTGGTGACGAAGAACGTGTCCGCTGCGGCCGCCTGCACGGCCGCCGACTTCGCCGCGGCCTTGCCGTAGCGAGCGGCGTTCATCGCCAGCATCCGCGCTTCGGTCATCGAGCCGCCCGGCGTGCAGATCGATTCCGAGCCCAGCGGCACGCGCGCGCTGCCGGCGCCGAGCGCGGCGACGGCGAGCAGCACGAGCAGCGAGTACCAGGCCCAGCGGATGCGGGGACGGAGCGCGCGAATCCGGGGTCCAAGGTGCATGAATTCCTCCGGCGAAGGGGATGAAGCTCCGGACGGCCGTGAACGCTCCGACGGGTGGTGCGACGCGCCTGGGGACCCCCGCCGATCCCCCGCCGCCCCCGATCGGGGTGCGTCCACGCGCACGCGCGCATCGGGCCCGCCGGCTGCGGTGGGGGACCGGCTTCGGATGAGCGCGTGCGTTGTCCCGATTCGGTCAAAGCCGGACACGCCCATGTGAATCGCGACGGACCATCGAGTGGACTCGCCCGTTTTCGATATCCACATCGAACGAGGGTGCCGGGACACGTTGCATACGAGAATCGATTCCCGGCTGGCGACACCTCGAGGCACCGGGCTAGGATGCGCGCGGCCGATCCATCGTCACGCCGGCCAGGAGGGACGCCGCCCGATCATGTGGAACCAGCTCCTGCGCTCGCTCCGCCGCGGCCCGCTGCCGGGGCGGGACCCCGCGCCGCTTCCGGCCGGCATCGCGCCCGCGCAGGGCGAGGCCCCCGCCGAGGTCGAGGTGCTGGGCGAGGCGCTGCGCGCGGAGGTGCGGCGGCTGTTCGCCGGCTCGTTCACGCTTCGCCACCTCGACGCGGGCTCGTGCAACGCCTGCGAGGCCGAGCTCCGGGCGCTGCTGGGGCCGTTCTACGACCTGCAGCGGTTCGGCATCGACCTGGTGGCCTCGCCGCGCCATGCCGACGGCCTGCTGCTCACCGGGCCGGTGACGCGCCACCTCGAGGAGGCGGTGCGCATGACCGACGAGGCCACGCCCCGGCCGCGGCTCGTGATCGCGGTCGGCGACTGCGCGTGCACGGGCGGCTTCTGCGCCGACTCGTTCGCGGTGCACCGCGGCGCCGGCGAGGTGCTCGACGTCGACGTGCGCATCCCCGGCTGCCCGCCGCGGCCCGCCGACATCCTGCGCGCGCTGCTCACCGCGCTCGGGCGCGATCCGTCGCGCGTGTCCGCGCCGGCGCCCGCCGCCGCGCCCGCGTCGGGCGTGGCGGGCTGAGCGCCGCTCACTTCGGGCCGCCGAGCTCCTTCACGCGGTGCACGCGGCGCTCGTCGCCGCGCCCCCGCGAGTAGCCGAAGCGGTACGCGATCCAGATCGCCGCGGCGTGCACCACCCACCAGCCCGGCGCGAGGAACTTGAGCACATCGGGAAGCGGCATCGGGTCGACCTCCAGCGGCGCGCTCAGGGCGCGCCGAGCCTCCTGAGAAATTCACGATCGCCCGCGAGCACCTCGCGGACGTCCACTTGGCGCGGCTCGATCCAGCGGAACGCGTGCACCTCGGGGCTGCGGGTGAACGCCTGCGCGGACAGCGTACACCGGATGAAGTGGACGTCCACGTGCGCCCCGTGCGGGTAGTCGTGCGACTCGACCGCCAGCGTCTCGTGGGCCTCGGCATCCACGCCCAGCTCCTCGCGCAGCTCGCGCACGAGCGCGGCCTCGGGCGTCTCGCCGGGCTCGATCTTGCCGCCGGGGAACTCCCACTGGAGCCCGAGCGGCCCGCCGGGCGGCCGCTGCGTGAGCAGCAGGCGCGGGCCGTCCCAGGCGACCGCGGCGACCACGCGCACGCGCCGGCGCGGCGCGTCAGTCACGGCCCGCCGCGGCCGCGATCTCGTGCTCGAAGCGCGCGAGGTAGCGGCGGTCGCCGGCCTCGCGCGCGGCCAGGGCGCGGCGCGCGTGGTCGCACAGGAGCTGCGCCTGCTCCGGCGTGGGCCGGCCGCGGCGGAGCGAGCGAGGCAGCACGAGGTAGCTCGGCGGCTGGTCGATGAGCAGCGGCGTGCGTGCCAGTGCGTGCAGGTCGCACGCCCGCTCGCCGCGCGGCACGAGGTCGCGCGCCTGCAGCAGGTGCGTGAACTCGTGCGCGATCGTGACCAGGTAGAGCCGCCGCGGCCGCACCCACACGCCCGGCCGGTCCGGATCGAGCGAGCCCCAGCCGAGCACGCCGCGCTTCTGCGCGAGGCCCACGTGGATCGTGAGGCCCGCGAGCTCCGGGAAGAACCGGCGCACGAACTCGAGGTGCTCGACCATGCGCGGGCGGTGCGGCGACCGCGCCGCGAGGCGCGAGAACGTCCAGCGCGGACGCTCGGGGCCCAGGTCCATCGAGAGCTGCTCGAACGTCCGCACGGCCGGGCGTCGCACGCGGCGCGGCGGCCGCGGGCTCGGGTGGCGCGGCGGCCGGGCCGGCGGGGACGCGACCCGGCCGGCCCTTTCGGCGAGGCGGAGGGCCTCCGACAGCCGTTCCAGCAGCGCGGCGAAGCGGAGCATGGTGGCGCAGTCTCCGCGATGCGCCGGGCGCGGTCAACGCGGGGTCGCGGCGCGCGCCGCCCGCCGGGGGCCGCGCCGCTGGCCATTCGCGCATCCGTCGGGCATCCTGCCCGCCTCATGGACCCGCGCCCGCAGATCTCCGCCGTCGTGCCCGCGTACAACGAGGTCGAGAGCCTGCCGCCGCTCTTCGCCGAGCTGCGCGCCGCGCTCGAGGCGACCGGCCGCACGTGGGAGCTGATCGTGGTGGACGACGGCAGCGCCGACGGCACGCGCGAGCTCGTGCTCGCCGAAGCGGCGCGCGACCCGCGCGTGCGCGCGCTCGTGCTCGAGCGCAACGCCGGCCAGATCGCCGCGCTCGCCGCCGGGCTGGTGCGCGCGCGCGGCGGGATCGTCGTGACCCTGGACGCCGACCTGCAGAACGATCCCGCCGACCTGCCGCGGCTGCTCGCGGCGCTCGAGCACGCGGACGTCGTCTCGGGCGTGCGCACGAAGCGGCAGGACTCGTGGGTGCGGCTGGTCTCGTCGCGCATCGCGAACGCCGTGCGCCGGGGCGTGCTCAAGGACCCGGTCACCGACATCGGCTGCTCGTTCAAGGCCTACCGCCGCGAGGTGCTCGAGGGCCTGCCCATGTTCGTCGGCGTGCACCGCTTCCTGCCCGCGCTCTGCGTCTTCCGCGGCGCGCGCTTCGCGGAGGTGCCGCTGACCCACCGCGCCCGCGCGCACGGCGTGAGCAAGTACGGCGTCGGCAACCGGCTCTGGCGCGGCATGGCCGACCTCGTCGGCGTGCAGTGGCTCAAGTCGCGGCTCGTGAGCTACCGCGTGCGGGGCGAGTAGGCCTGCGCCACCCGCGCGGGCCGGCGCGCGTCACTCCACGCGCGCGATCCGGCGCGTCACCGCGCCCCCCGGGGCGCGCAGGCGCAGGAAGTAGAGGCCCGCGGGCGCGAGGCCTCCGGCGTCCGAGCCCGCGTCCCAGCGCGCCTCGTGCCGGCCCGCCGCGAACGGGCCGTGCGCGAGACGACGCACGCGGCGGCCCGCGACGTCGAGGACGTCGAGATCGACGGCCCCGGCCGCGGGCAGCGTGAACGCCACGGTCGCTCCGGCCCGGAAGGGGTTCGGTCCCGCGTCGAGCCGCAGCGTCGCCACCGGGCGCGGCGCGTCGGCGCCGAGCGTGGCGTTCCAGTGGATGAGGAACGCCGAGCGCATGCGCACGACCGTGTACGGGTTCCAGGTCGAGACCGTGTAGTCGATCGTCAGCGTGTCGCCCGCGATGCGGGCGAGGCGCCCGATCATCTCGGGCGCGAACGTGCCCCCCGACGTGGTGTCGGGATCGTTGATCGTCTGGCTGCCGATCGTGGGCCCGGCGGGTCCGGACTCCACGCCGGTGTTGTGGTCGTAGTGGTGGATGATGACGCCCTCGAGGCTGTCGCGCGTCGAGTTGAGGACGAGCTGCGGCGGCATCCACGGCCCCCACGGCGCGGAGGCGTACGTGAAGTAGAAGCCCTCCGTCTGCTTCCGCGTCGATCCGGGCTGGCGGCCGCCATCGAACATCATGAGCCAGAGGTTGAGCGCCGGCGACCAGACGGCCGAGAGGTTCCCGGACGTGGGCGAGTCGTTCGGCCACGGGTTCTGCTGCACGCCGACGCCGATCGACTGGAGCGGGTTGTCGAACACGATCGGCACCGCCAGCGATTCCGTGTCGCCCCAGGCGGGCTGGCCGTTCACGAGGCCCGTGAAGTACCTCGTCGCCGGGGTGCTGTCGGCCTTCACCCCGCTCTCGAAGCGGTGCTTGCGGATCATCGAGAGGTAGACGTCGCTCTGGCGGTACTCGCCCAGGCCGAAGATGACGACCTCGGAGTCCGTCGACGAGGAGGCGAACTGCATCGGCAGCTCGACCGGCGCCGTGAACACGAAGTGCCCGTTCTGGCCAGCGCGCGAGATGGTGCGGCCGGCGGTGAAGGTCCGCTGCGTGGGATCGAACCGCACGACGATCGAGGAGTCCTGGCTGTGGTCGGCGACGCCGTTCACGATGGTCGTGCCGATGCTGCAGACGAGGTCGATCTGGTTCCCGAGGTCGATGCCGGAATTCGGGATGTCGTCGGCGCCCATCGGCACTGGCGTGCCGTCCGGGTAGACCGGCGCCAGCGTGATCGTGGTGTCCGCGACGGGGTCCCGGTAGAACGACAGCAGCAGCAGGCTGTCACGATCGCTCGTACGGCTCGAGGCCAGCGGCTCGCGCGCCGCCCACCTGAAGTCGTTCAGCGAATCGGCCCAGCGCGGCACGTACTGCGAGGAGGCGCCGATCGTGTCGCCGAACAGCATGATCAGGCTGTCGCCGCTCTCGAAGGAGTAGCCGAGCCCGTTGCCCAGCACGTCGGCTTCCGTGACGGTGCGGCTGCGGACGGTCCGCGTCGTGTCGACCCAGTCGTGGTCGCCGATGAGCTGCTCGACCTTCACGGTCGAGCCCGGAATCCACGTGAGCACGTCGATGGTGGTCGCGACGGCCGCGGGCGCGGCGCCGCAGATGGCCGCCACGAGCAGCGCGGCGTGCAGCCGGGAACGGGATCTCATCGGGGGCCTCCCACGGTCGTGTCGGCGACCGTGGGGAGGCTCGCCATTCGCGCAATTCTAGCATCAGTTCGCGCGATTCCTCACGCAAGACCGCCGCGCGGCCGGGCGAGCAATGCCCCGGCGACGAGCAGGACCGCCAGCGCGAGGGACGCCCGGCCGAGCCAGTCGCCCCACCGTGGGCATGGCGTCGCGCGGTCGCCGCCCCGCGCCCCCCGTCCTCACCGCCCCGGCGCCGGGCGCAGCGGCGTGGGCCACTCGGCCAGCGCATAGGCGAGCACGGCCATCGTGGCGACGTTCCTGCCGAGCGCGACGGGATCGATCTTGTCGAACGTGTCGGCGTCGGTGTGGTGGATGTCGAAGTAGCGCGACTCGTCGTGGTCCAGACCGATCGCGGGCACGCCCACGCCCGCCAGGGGGCTCACGTCCGTGCCGCCGCCGCCCGGGTGCACCTGGATCGGCCCGATCGGCGCGAGCAGGGCGGCGATGCCGCGAAGCGTCGCCATCGCGGCGTCGCGGTCGCGCCCGGCCTGCGGCTTGCCCAGCGTGTCGCGGGCCGCCGTGTCGCCGGGCGCGGCCCAAGGGTGGACCTCGAGCGAGAAGCCGCGCACGAGGCCGTTGCCGATGTCGGACTCGACGAGCGCGTCGTGCCGCGTCGCCTCGGCGAGGTGCGCGTCGCGGTAGCCGCGGCCGCCGCGGTCGCCGTTCTCCTCGTTGACCCAGAGCACGACGCGCACCGTCCGCCGCGGCACCAGGCCCAGCCGCTTCATCAGGTGCGCCGCCTCCATCGAGATCGTGATGCCGACGCCGTCGTCCTGCGCGCCCTGGCCCACGTCCCAGGAGTCGATGTGGCCGCCGATCGCGACCACCTCGTCCGGCCGCTCGCGCCCCACGACCTCGCCGACCACGTTGGCGGACGGCGCATCGGGCAGCCGGTGGGCGTCCATCGAGAGGTGGACGCGCACCGGGATGCCGCGCGCCACGAGGCGGTGGATGAGCGTCGCGTCCTCGAGCGTGAGCGCGGCGGCCGGGATCTTCGGCAGGCTGTCGACGTAGCCGAGCGAGCCCGTGTGCGGCGTGTCGAGGCTGACCGGCGAGATCGAGCGGACGAGGGCGGCGACCGCGCCGTAGCGCGCCGCGCGGATGGCGCCGGCGAAGCGGTAGCGCACGGTCTCGCCGTAGCTCCTGAACGGCACGTCGTAGAGGACGATCCTGCCGCGGATGCCGGCCTCTCCGAGCGAGTCGAGCTGCGGGAAGCTGTCGACGACCACGACGGGCGCGGTGATCCCGCCCGGTGGCGTGCCCACGCTCATCCCGAGCCCGAGCATGCGCAGCGGGTGCACGCGCGGCTCCAGCATCTCCGCCGACTCGTGGCCGCGCACCCACACCGGCACCATGACCTTCTCGGTGTGGACGTTCTGCAGCCCCTCCGCGCGCATGCGCGCCGCCGCCCAGGCGATCGCCGAGTCGAGCTGCGGCGTACCCGAGAGCCGGTTGCCGATGCGGTCGCAGAGCTGGGAGAGCCCGTCGTACGCGTCGTTGGAGCGCTGGGCCTCGTCGATCAGCCGGGCGGCCGCCGCGCGCAGCGCGGCATCGGGGGCGGGCGCTTCGGCGCGGGGCGCGGGCGCGCCGGGCGCTGCGGACGTGACGGCGGCGAGCCCGAGGGCCAGCGCGGCGGCGGCGAGAACGTGGAATCTCGGCATGCGGACCTCGCGAAGGGTTCGAAGCGGCGCGACGAGTCGACCCGGCCGCCGAGGACGGCCATGCTGCGACGCTAGGCAAGCCTCCTCCGCCATGCAAGCGAATCGCGCCGGGTGCGGATACGGGCTGGTCATGCGGGGCGCGGCTGGCCTAGAGTCGGGGGCACACCCCGCCCTGTAAGCCGGTTCAAGGAGGAACCCCACGTGCGTCCGTATCGCTTCGTCCCCGCCGTCGCCGCGGCGCTGCTCGTCGCGGCCCTCGTCCCCGCGCCCGCGCGCGCGCAGTCGTCCACGCCGACGCCCTCCGCGGCGCCGAAGTCCGACTTCATCGGGCTCGACGCCGCGACGGGCACCGTCTTCCAGCAGGGCCAGAGCTCGTTCTCGGGCATCTCGGTGCGCCTGCGCATGCGCCACCCGGCGCTGCTGCCCAGCATCGAGATCCTGCCCACGTTCGAGTACTGGCAGAACACGAGCCACGTCGACGCGTTCGGCATCGAAACCAAGCGCCGCGACGCGACGCTCGCGTGCGACGCGCGCTGGGCGTTCCGCAGCCGGCCGTGGCAGCCCTACGTCGGCGCCGGCTTCGGCCTGCACTTCCTCGCGAGCGAGGTGAACGCGCCGACGCTCGGCCTGCCGCACGCGTCCGAGGGGCTGGTCAAGGGCGGACTCGAGGCGCTGGCCGGCATCCAGTCGAACCCGGCGGCCCGGCTGGGCAGCTTCATCGAGCTCAAGTACCTCGACGTGCCGGCGTACCGGCAGCTCAAGATCAGCACCGGCCTCAGCTGGAACTTCTAGCGGATCGCGCCCGGACCGCGCGGGCGGGCCGCACGACGTGGAGGCGTCCCATGCCCGTCCGATCCCTCGCCCGTCTCGCCCTCGCCGCGGCCGCGGCGTGCCTGGCCCTGCCCGCCGTGGCTGCGTCCGCGCCCCCGGCGCGCGAGGGCGACGCGGTGTTCCGCGACGTGCGCTTCCGCTCGGGCGAGACGCTGCCCGAGCTGCGCATCCACTACCTCACGCTGGGCCGGCTCCGGCGCGACGCCGCGGGGCACGCGCTCAACGCCGTGCTGATCCTGCACGGCACCGGCGGCACCGGGCGGCAGTTCCTCGTGCCGCAGTTCGCGAACGAGCTCTACGGCCCGGGGCAGCCGCTCGACACGACGCGCTACTTCGTCGTGCTCGCGGATGGCATCGGGCACGGCCGCTCGAGCAAGCCCAGCGACGGCCTGCGCGCGCGCTTCCCGCACTACGACTACGACGACATGGTCGCCGCGCAGCACCGGCTGCTGGTCGAGCACCTGGGCGTGGACCACCTGCGGCTCGTGATGGGCACGTCGATGGGCGGCATGCACACGTGGGTCTGGGGCGAGACCTACCCGGACTTCATGGACGCGCTCATGCCGCTCGCGTGCAATACCGTGGCGATCGTGGGTCGCAACCGGCTCTGGCGGCAGATGATCGTCGACGCGATCCGCCACGACCCCGAGTGGAAGGACGGCGACTACGCGAACGAACCGAGGATGGCGTTGCGCGCGGCGGAGGACATGCTCATCCTCGCCGGCAGCGCGCCCCTGTTCATGCAGGCGACGCTCGCCACGCGCGACTCTGTGGATCGTTACCTCGACGCGCGCATGGGCCACGACCTCCCCGCGCTCGACGCGAACGACATGCTCTACCAGGTGGAGTCGTCGCGGAACTACGATCCCTCGACGCGCCTGTCCGCGATCCGCGCGCCGCTCACGTGGGTGAACTCGACGGACGACTTCATTAACCCGCCCGAGCTGGGCATAGCCGAGAAGCAGGTGCTCGAGGTGCGCAACGCGCGCTTCGTCCTGATCCCCGGGACCGCGAAGACGCACGGCCACGGCACGCACACATGGGCCACGTTCTGGAGGGACGACCTGGTCGACCTGCTGCGGCGGTCCGAGCCCGGGCGCTGAGCCCGGTCGATCCCGCGCCGCCCGTCGCGCGCTTCCAACCCGCGGGGCCCGGCAACCGTCCAACCGTCACGGTCCGCTCGCACCCGCCCCCGGAGACCTCCCATGGCACGTCCCGCATCGTCCCCCCGCCGGCTGGCCCTCGCCTGCGCCGGCCTGCTGCTGTCCGCCGCCGTGGCCGCATCCGCCGCGACGCCGCACCCGACGCCCGCCACGGCACGGGTCTCGCCGTTCACCGGCCACTGGGTGGCGGACTTGAAGGGCGACGGGAAGCAGTTCTCGTTCGACCTCGACCTGCTCGCGCGCGGGGACACGCTCACGGGCACGGTCGAGGGCTCGTTCACGGATCAGCTCTTCCCCGTCACGCGCGGACGGGTCCGGGGCAACACGATCACGTTCCAGGCGCTCGGGCTCTGGACCGGCGCGCTGTCGGGGGGCGACCTCAAGCTCGTGCGCGAGCTCGACGGGGGCAAGAAGCAGAACATGACCGCGCATCGCAAGCCCGCGTCCTGACCGGCGCCGGAACCGCGCATGACCGTCCGCCGTGCCGTCTTCCTGGTCCACCTCTACGGCGGCCTGGCCGCGGGCGCGTTCCTCGTCGTGGCCGCCCTCTCGGGCGGCCTGCTCGCGTTCGCGCCCGACTACGACCACTGGCTGCACCCCGGCCTCTGGCGCGTGACGCCGCGGCGCGCGCGGCTCGCCGAGGCGGACGTCGCGTCGATCGCGGCGCGAACCGGCGCGACCGCCGGGCCGGTCCCGCGCATCGCGCGCGTGGACCTCGGCGGCGATGCGCAGGCGCAGGTCTTCACGCTCGAATCCGGGGAGCGGATCTGGGTGGACCCGTGGACGGGCCGCGTGCTCGGCACGCGGCTGCGGCCCGAGGCCTGGGAGCGCTGGGTCGAAACGCTGTTCCAGCTCCACGTGCGGCTGCTCGCCGGCAACGCCGGGCAGATGGCGGTGGACGCCGCGTCCGCCGCCGGCGTGCTGCTCACGCTGGCGGGCCTCGTCCTCTGGTGGCGCGCGAAGCGCGTCACGGTGCGGCGGGACGCCTCGTTCCGGCTCGCCGTCTGGGACCTGCACAACGCGGTCGGCGCGCTGGCGTTCGCGCCGGGGATGGCGCTGGCGCTCACGGGGCTGCTGATGGCGTGGGAGGCCCCGCTCGAGTGGCTCACGCACTCGCCGGCCCAGCGGATCGAGCGCCCTCCGCGCTCGGCCGCGCCCGCCGACGGCGCGCCCTCGACCGACGCGAGCCTCGATGCGATCGTGCGCGCGGCCGACCTGGCGCTGCCGGGCGCGACGACGTTCCGCATCGTGTGGCCCTCGGGCCCGCGCTCGTCGTACCGCGTGATGCGGCGCGGCCCCGGCCGCAGCGGCGTCAGCTCGGTCTTCGTCGACCGGTACGACGCGCGCGTGCTGCGCGTGGACGACGCGCGCCGCGAGACGCGCGCGTCCCGCGCGCACGCGCTCGCCGAGGACCTCCACACGGGCGACGTGCTGGGAGCGCCGACGCGCGCGCTCGCGGCGGTCGCGAGCCTCGCGGTGGCGTTCCTCGCGGCGACGGGCGCGATCCTGTGGGCCCAGCGCGCGGTGCGGCCGCGCCGCCGCCCGCTGGTGCAATCGCGGCCCGGGAGCTAGGGTCACGAGCGTCGCCACCGTCGAGCGCCCCACCGTTCGAGGGAAGCCGCACGTGAACAGGTCCCTGTTGCGCAGCGTGGTCCTGCCGTTCTACTCCGGCTTCCTGCTGCTGTTCGTCGCGGCCGCGCTCGCCGATCTCGTCCTGCACGCGCTGGGACTCGCGTCGGTCGGCCGCTGGCTCGGCATCGCCGGCGCAGGGCTGATCCTGCTCTCGTTCGGCTATTCGCTGCGCAAGCGCAGGCTCGTCCGCTTCGGCACCCCGGCGCGGCTGCTGGCGCAGCACGAGTCGCTCACATGGGCCGGCACGCTCATGGTGCTCGTCCACGCGGGCATCCACCTGCACGCGATCCTGCCGTGGCTGGCCGTGGGCGCCATGCTCGTGAACGTGCTGAGCGGCCTCACCGGGCGCATGCTGCTCGACC
>JBAIWU010000134.1:0-4167 GCA_037917155.1 Candidatus Eiseniibacteriota bacterium | reverse complement strand
CGCTGGAGGTCGAGGGCCGGCTCCGCCGCCTCGCGGCCGTCGACGCCCCGGGCGTCACGGGCCGCGCCGGCGGCCACGAGCGGTTGCCCGCGGACACGGTGCGCATCGTGTACTTCAGTGCCGGCGGGCGGCTCGGCGCGCTGCGCGTCGCGAACGGGCGGCGCGCGCTCCTGCCCGACCTCGCGGGCGTCGAGGACGTCGAGCGGGCGATCCGGCTGTTCCACTACCAGGTCGACGTGCGCGCCAATGCCGAGCAGGCGCTCGCGCGGCACCACGCGACGGTGGTCGCGCGGATGTCCGCGCACCTCGAGGAGCTCTCGGCGCGGCTGCTCGCGCCGGTGCTCGAGGGCTGCGCGGGCGTCACCGCGGTGCGGGTCGTGCCGCACGGCGCGCTCTACCAGCTCCCGTTCCACGCGCTCCCGTGGAACGGCGCTCCGCTGGTGGAGCGCGCGAGCGTCGCGATCGAGCCCACCATCGAGCGGCCGCCGCACGGCCCGGCGCGCGCGGGCGCGCTCGTCGTGGGCAAGGCCGGCCCCGGCGCCGAATCGGTGGAGGAGGAGGCGCGCGCGGTGGCGGACCGGCTGGCCGAGCTGGGCATCGACGTCGAGCTGGCGGTGGGCGAGGACGCCACGCTCGAGCGCATCGCCGCCCGGGCCGGACGGGTCGCGCACCTGCACGTCGCGGGGCATGCGGTGTACCGCCGGGAGCACCCCGAGTTCTCGGCGCTCCAGCTCCACGAGGGCTGGCTGCACGCCCGCGACCTCGCGGCGCTGCCGCTCGCGGGCGCGGGCGTGGTGCTCTCGGCGTGCGAGACCGGCCCGCGGGGCGCCGTGGCGGGCTCCGAGATGCTGGGGCTGGCCCGGGGCCTGGTGCGGGCCGGGGCCCGCTCGGTCGTCGCAAGTCTCTGGCGCGTCGAGGACGTGGCGACGCTGGCCTTCATGCGGGCGCTGTACGCGGCGTGGCCCGGGAAGGGCTCGCTGGGCGAGGCGGTGCGGGAGGTCCAGCGGGGAACGCCGGAGTTCGCACGGGACGCCTATCTCTGGGCGCCCTTTTGCATCATAGGGGACCCCTCCATCCGCCTTCCGGGAATCGTTTCCAGGACGCCATGAACACCGTACACTTGTCGTCACACACGAAGCCCCACGTCGCGCCCGAGGCGCGGAGTCCGATCATGACCACTCGCTCGACTCCCCGGACGGCTTCCCTCCTCACGCTCGTGGCGGCGCTCGCGGCGCTGGCCCTGGCGTCGTGCTCGCGGTCCCCGCTGTCGCCCCTGGCGCCGGGCGGGCGCCTCGCCACGCCGAGCGGCACGCGGCTCGTGTCGGGCACCGGCGCCCTCGGCGTCATCGCGAAGCTCCAGCCGGGCGTCGCGCCCTCGACGTTCGCGGCGTCGTTCGGCTGCACCGTGCTCGACACGATCCCGCAGCTCTCGATCGCGCTGCTGCGCTCGCCGGACGGTGTCGCGGACACGAGCTTCGCGCGCCGCATCCGCACCGACTCCCGGGTCGTGTTCGCGGAGCCCAACATGCCGGCGATGACTGCGGAGGCGCGGCAGTCCTCGTTCGCTTTCGACGAGGGCGTCGGCGACTGGACCGCGGTCGTCGACCAGACCGCGCTGACGCGCATCGGCGCCGCGACCGCGCAGCAGTCCGGCACGGGCGCCGGCGTGCTGGTGGCGATCCTCGACACCGGGATCGACCTCGACCACCCGGCGCTGCAGGGCTCGCTCGCGCTGCCCGGCATCGAGCCGGGCGTCACGGTGGATCCCGGCGACGACCGGCCCGAGTACGTGGACACGAACGGCGACGGTGTGACGGATGGCGCGCTCGGGCACGGCACGCACGTGGCCGGCATCGTGCACGCGGTGGCGCCGGGCGCGCGGCTGCTGGCCGTACGCGTGCTTGACAGCGACGGCGTCGGCGACGCGTTCGGCGTGACGCGCGGGCTCGTGCTCGCCGTGAACGCGGGAGCCGCGGTCGCCAACATGAGCCTCGCGCTGGACTCGCCCTCGCAGGCGGTGGCGGCAGCGCTCGACTTCGCCTCGGCGGCGGGCACGGTGGTGGTGGCGCCCGCCGGCAACGCCGACGTGTCGCACGCGGACTTCCCGGCCAGCGTCCCCGGGGTGCTCGCGGTGGCGGGCACCGACGCCAACGACCTCAAGGCCGGCTTCTCGAACTACGGGACCGGCGTCTCGCTCGCCGCCCCCGCCGTGGGCATCCGCAGCACCTACTGGAACGGCAGCTACGCGCTCTGGAGCGGCACGTCCATGGCGGCGCCGTTCGCGAGCGGGACGTCCGCGCTGCTCTACGGCCTCTTCGGCGCGCGCGCGCCGGCCGGCGCCAGCGAGGTGCGCTCGCTCGTCATCTCGGGCGCGCAACCGCTGTCGTCCATCGACCCGACGTACGGAGCCCTCCTCGGCTCCGGACGCCTGAGCGCCGCGCAGAGCGTGCACGCGATGCTGGCCACGCTTGTCGCGGGCGGCACCGGGCACGGACCCAGGACGCTGACGCCATGACCCCCGCGGTGCGCCGCCCGCCGTGGATGCCGACCGCGGCGCTGCTCGCGGCGTGGGCCGCGGGCAGCCTGTGGATCGCGCGGAGCGACCTGTCGCTGCTGTCGGCGCCCGCGCTCGTGCCCGCGTGGGTGCTCGGCCCGGTGCTCGCGCTCGTGCTGCTCGCGCAGGTCGTGGGGCTCTACTACCTGCTCGGCATGCTCGCGAAGGCGGCGAGCTACCTGCTGCTGCCGCGTCCCGCGACGCCCGCCCCGGTGCCGGAGGCGGCCATGCCCGCCACGGCGGTGCTCTACCTGACCGCGGGCGACTTCGACCCGGTCGCGGTCGACTCGCTGCTGCGCCTGCGCGGCGGCCGGCGGCTGTTCGTGCTCCACGACGACGGCGACGACGAGGCGGCGCGCGCGCGCATGCGCGACTTCGTCGACGCGCACCCGTGCCGCGACGCCTGGGAGGTCGCGATCTGGCACCGCGGCCGCCGCGTCGGCGGCAAGGCGGGCGCCGTGAACTGGGTGCTCGCGCGGCTCGACCCGGCGTGGAAGCTGCTGCTCCTGTGCGACAGCGACTCGATCGCGCTCGATCCGTCCGCGCTGCACGGCGCCGCGGCCGAGTTCGCCGATCCGTCCGTGGCGGTCGTGCAGTGCCGCAACGCCGGCTGGACCGACGCCGACGCGAGCGCGTTCGAGCGCCGGCTCGCCATGGCGATCGACATCTTCGACGCGTTCGCGGGCCCGCAGGCGGCGTGGGGCTACCTGCCGTGCTTCGGGCACAACGCGGTCCTCCGGCTCTCGGTGCTGCGCGAGCTGGGGGGCCTGACGCCCGGCTTCTTCTCCGACGACCTCGACCTGTCCGCGCGCATGACGCTCGCCGGGCACGGCATCGTGTACCGCCAGGACCTCGCCTTCGGCGAGCGTCACCCGGCCGACTGGTCCAGCTTCCGCAAGCGCGCCCGCAAGTGGGCGTTCGGGTGCATGCAGGTGGTGCGCGTGCGGGCTCTGTCCGTGCTGCGCTCGCCGGACATCCCGCTCGCGCACCGCGTCGGGCTGCTCGAGTTCATGGGCTTCTACCCGGCGCAGGCGCTGCTGCTCGCGGGCCTGCTCGCCAGCCACCTCGTGCTGCCGTGGGCCATCGTCGCGCCCGAGCCCTCCCCGGCCCTCGTCGCGAGCGGCTCGCTCGTGCTGCTCGCGCTGCTGGCGCCGACGCTGGCGTGGGCCCTGCGCGCCGGCCGCATGCGCGAGTGGCCCGCGCTCGCGTGGGCGCTGGCGCTCGTCTACGGCGGCAGCATCCTGCCGACCGTGCGCGGCGTGATCGACGGCCTGTCCGGCCGCGAGCGCCCGTGGGTGCCCACGAACCTCGCGGCGAAGCGGCTCGTCGTGCCGCGCGTCGCGTACGCCGAGACCGGCCTGGGGCTCGCGCTCGCCGCGATCCCGTGGTGGCACGGCAGCCCGGCGCTCGCGTTCCCCGCGACCTACCTCTTCGTGGCCACGTTCCTGTTCTCGCCGCTCACGTGGGCGGTGTTCCGCGAGCGCACGGAGGCCGCGACGGCGCACCCGGCCGCGCCGCTCGGCGCGCGCGCCGCGACCACCGCGGTGGCGGTCGCGGCGCTGGGGCTGGCGGTCCTCGCGGCGCCGTCGCGCGCGTCGGAGCGCCCCGAGACC
>JBAIWU010000133.1:0-2228 GCA_037917155.1 Candidatus Eiseniibacteriota bacterium | reverse complement strand
CCGCATGCAGGGCGCGAACGCGCCCGACGTGATCGAGGGCGTCACGCAACTACCGGGCGAGCGGCGGCTGCGGCGGTTCCTGGAGGAGAGCCTCCAGTTCATCCCCACGAACCTGTTCGTGCGCCGCGACTGGTTCACCCGAGTCGGTGGCTATGAAGAATGCTTTTATGACAAGACACGCAGCATCTACTTCCGGGAAGACGCCGACTTCGGATTCAAGCTCGAAGAGGCCCGTGCGACGGCCGTGCGCGCGCCCGACGTGCGCGTGACGCATCCGGACGAGCACCCGGGCTTCTGGGATCCGCTGCGCTGGGCGGCGAGATACGAGATGGACCCGCTGCTGGCGCTGCGCCACCCGCGGCTCTTCCGCGAGCGTATCGAGGTCCACCGCGTGGGTCCGCTGCGCGTGCGCCGGCCGATCGTGCGGGCGTGCGTCGGCGCCGTGCTGGCGACGCTTCTGGGGCTGGCGCTCGTGATCGCGGGCCACGGAGCGCAGGCGGCGCCGCTGTTCGCGATCGCCGTGCTGCTCGTGCTCGCCGTGTGGGCGAAGTGGCGGTTCCACCCGCTGCGCCTGCCCATGGCGCTGCTCGTGCCGCCCGCGCTCACGCTCGCGCTGCTGCGCGGCCACGCCCGCGCGGCGGCGTGGGCCAAGTCGCGCGGGCATTGAGGCCGTGCAAGTGTCTTGATGCGAAATTGACTTGACGCTAATTCGGGCGTCCGGCGTCCGGGATCACGAGTGCACGCCGCATCGCGCGCCTGCGCGTCGAGAATGCGTCGTGACGGCGCCTCTCGCGCCGACGCGATCGCGATGTCGGCGCGCTTCACGATACGCACCCTGCGCGCGAATGCGGGCGCCGATCTCGCGCGTGCTATGAATGAGCACGCGCGCCCCCGCGAGTCATCGCCCCCGCGATGGTGCTGGTCATGCGCCGATTCTCGCTGACGTCTCTCTCGGATCACGAGCTGCTGCGCGAACTGGCCACGGCGCTCTCCCGGGTACGCGCCTTCACGGCTCTCGTCCTGGCTCAGCTGTCTGAAGTGGACGCCCGCAAGCTCTACCTGCCGGCGGCGTACCCGTCCATGTATGCCTGGTGCGTGGGTGAGCTGCACATGTCCGAGGACGCGGCGTACAAGCGCATCGCCGCGGCGCGTGCGGCCCGAGCGCACCCGCAGATCCTCGAGGCCATTGAGCATGGCCGGCTGCACCTGAGTGGCGTGCTCTTGTTGGCCCCGCATCTCACGAGCGAGAACGCTGCGGAGTTGCTGGCGGCGGCGACGCACAAGACCAAGGCCCAGATCGAGACGGTCATCGCCGAGCGCTTTCCACGCCCGGACGTGCCCGCGTCGCTGCGGCCCGTGACCGTCGCCGCTCCGATCGCGCCCGCCGCGACCGCGGCCCCGGCGCCCTGCGCCATAACAATGCCGCGACTCGCCCCGGGGCGAGTTGGCATGACGCTGCCCGACCATTCGAGGGCTGCTGACGCTAGGGAGGCGATCCAGCTCGCGGCGCCGCCACGCGTCGAGCCCACAGCCGCGCCACCCACCCGCGTGACGCCGCTCGCGCCGCAGCGCTATGCGCTGCAAGTGACGTTGGATCAGGCAGCGCATGACAACCTGCGGGCGGCGCAGGCGCTGCTGGGGCTCGATGGCCGCGATGTCGCGGCCGTGCTGGGCCGCGCGCTCGAGCTGCTGCGGCGGGACCTGGAGCGCCGCAAGTACGCGGCGACGTCGCGGCCTCGCGAGACGCGGCAGGCCTCACGCAACCCGCGCCAGATCGCGTCCGGGATCAAGCGTGTCGTGTGGGCGCGGGACCAAGCGCAATGCACGTTCGTGAGCGACAAAGCCCGGCGTTGCGAGGCGAGATCAGGGCTCGAGTTCGATCACATCACGCCCGTCGCTCGCGGCGGCGAGGCGACCGTCGCCAATCTCAGGCTGCGCTGCCGCGCGCACAACCAGTTTGCAGCAGATCAAGTGTATGGCGCCGGGTTCATGCGAGCGAAACGGGAGAAGGGCGCGGCCCGCGGGAGTCACGAGCGTGGGCACGTGCATCATGTGCCCGCGGCGAAGGCCGCTTCAACGGCACCCGAGCCCGCCTGACGCGTATTGCCTAATACGCGCTCGCGTCCCGGAACACACGTCCCAGTGTAAGAAGCAAGATTCTCAAGTCAAACATCAAAGACCAGTGCTCGATGTAATACAAGTCATAGGCAATGCGCTGCTCGAGCGGG
>JBAIWU010000132.1:0-8504 GCA_037917155.1 Candidatus Eiseniibacteriota bacterium | reverse complement strand
CGCGGCGACGCCCCGGTGGAGGACCTCGCGTTCCACTTCCAGCACGGCGGCGACCTCGCGCGGGCGCGCCACTGGCTCAGGGAGGCCGCGGCGCGCGCGCGCGGCCTGTGCGCGCTCGAGGAGGCCGCGGCGGCTCTCGAGCAGGCGCGCGAGTGCGCCGAGGGCCTGGGCGATCCCGCGGCGAGGCTCGATGTGCTGCGGGCGCAGGCGGTCGTGCACTCGGCGCGCGGCGACCTCAACGCGACGCTCGCCGCCTGCCGCGGCGCGCTGCCCCTTTGCGCCACCGACGCCGAGCGGGCGCCACTGCTCGTGCGCGCGGCCGAGATGTGCGTGCGGCACGGCGACGTGCGCGCGCCGGAGTTCATCGCCGAGGCGGAGCGTGTCGTGGATCCCGCGACCCAGCCGATCGAGCACGCCACGCTGCGCGCGGGCGCGGCGCGGCTGCACCACTACCGCATGGAGCACGGCAAGGCGCTCGCGATCCTCGAGGAGCTCGTGGCGCTGCCCGTGGTGGCCGGACACCCGGAGGTGGCCGAGCAGGTCTACAGCTACCTCGCGGGCGCGAACCAGCACCTCGCCCGCTTCGGGACCAGCCTCGAGTGGGCGCAGCGCGCGATCGACGAGGGCACGCGCCTGGGCCGCGACACCATGGCGGCCACCGGGCACGAGTTCTGCGCCGAGGACCTGATGTCGCTGGGACGCTTCCGCGAGGCGCTCGCCCATGCGCGGGAGGACCTGCGCCTCGGCCTGCGCACGGGCTCGCTCGACCGCCAGGCGTGGGCGAACTGGTGCATCGCGTGGTCGTGCGCCAACCTGGGCGAGCTCGCGACCGCGCTCGAGCACCTCGAGACGGCGCGGCACCTGTGCGACGTCCTCGGCGAGCGCCGGCTGCTGGGCCTGCTCGACGGCCTCATGGCGATCGCGGCCGAGGAGGCGGGCCGTCCGGAGCTCGCGGACGAGCTGCTCGCCGAGTCCGAGGCCGCGCTGCGGGACGCCAGGCAGCGCTTCATCGTCACGCAGCTGCTGCGCGGCCGCGCGCTCGTGGCGTTGGTGCGCGGCGAGCACGAGGCGGCGCTGCGCATGGCGCACGAGAGCCTCGAGATGCGCGCGGGCACGGACAACCTCATCGCACAGGACTTCGCACTGGCGCTCTCGGGGCGGGCGGCCGCGGCGCTTGGCCGGCTCGACGAGGCCGAGGCGTTCGCGCACGAGAGCCTGGCGCTCATGGGGGACTTCGACCCCGGCTTCGCGCGCGGACAGGCGCACCGCGTGCTGGCGGCGGTCGCCGCGGCGCGGGGCCGGACCGACGACGCGCTCGGCCACTTCGGGAGCGCGCTGGCCGCGCACGAGACGTCCGAGGCGCGGATCGAGATCGCGCGCACGCTCGCCGAGCGCGCCCGGGTGCTCGCCGCGGCGGGCCGCGCGGCCGACGCGGACGCCGACCGCGCCCGCGCCCGCGAGCTCGCGACCGCCTGCGGCGCGGCGCGGCTGCTCGCCGAGCTGGGCTGAGCGGGCCGGCCGGGCGCCACGCAGGCACGCTCGCGCCGCTGTACGGTCACGCGCCGGCGGAATCGCGCCGCGACGGAACGCGAAAGGGCGGCCGCTCGCGCGACCGCCCCTCGCCCCACCGCGAGCGCGGAGGGCTACTGCGCCTTGACCGCCTCCACCAGCTTGGAGATGGCCCCCTTCGCGTCCCCGAAGAACATGTACGTCTTCGGGTTGTAGTAGAGCTCGTTGTCGATGCCGGCGAAGCCGGGATTGAGGCTGCGCTTGACGACGATGATGTTGGCCGCCTTGTCCGCGTCCAGGATGGGCATGCCGTAGATCGGGCTGGTCTTGTCGTAGCGCGCGGCCGGGTTCACGACGTCGTTCGCGCCGATCACCAGCGCCACGTCGCAGCGCTCGAACTCGGAGTTGATCTGGTCGAGGTCGTAGAGCTGCTCGTACGGCACGTTCGCCTCGGCGAGCAGGACGTTCATGTGGCCGGGCATGCGGCCGGCGACGGGGTGAACGGCGTACTTGACGTCCACGCCCCTGGCCGCGAGCAGGTCGCCCAGCTCGCGCGTGACGTGCTGCGCCTGCGCGACGGCCATGCCGTAGCCGGGGATGACGATCACGCTCTGCACGTTGCTGCACAGCATGGCGAGGTCGTCCGCGGTGATCTCGCGCGCGGACTTCGCCGGGCCGGCGCCCTTGGCCGCGCCGGGCGTGGCCACCGGGCCCGCGCCCACGCCCGCGAACAGCACATTCGTGATCGAGCGGTTCATCGCCTTGCACATGAGCAGCGTGAGCAGCGTGCCGGACGCGCCGACCAGCGTTCCGCTGATGATGAGGGCCGGCTGCTGCAGCGAGAAGCCCGTGGCCGCCACGGCGAGGCCGGTGAACGAGTTGAGCAGCGAGATCACGACCGGCATGTCGGCGCCGCCGATGGGCAGCACCATCAGCACCGAGAACACCAGGGAGACGCCGAGCAGCGCGTAGAACGCCACGTTGCCGGCGCCGGCGCCGATCCACACGAGCGTGCCGATGAGCGCCACGAACACGACGACCGTGAGGAGCTTCTGGACGAGGGACGTGATCGCCTTCTCCATGAAGCCGGAGAGCTTGCCGAACGCCACCAGCGAGCCCCAGAACGACAGCGAGCCGATGACGCCGCCGAACATCGTGGCCCCGAAGCCGAGCGGGTCGACCGCGTGGCCGGCGGCCTTCTCGGTCATGAAGTTCGCGAACTCGACCGTGGAGATGAGCGCGGCGGCGCCGCCGCCGCAGCCGTTGAGCAGCGCCACCATCTGCGGCATCTCGGTCATGGCCACGAGGCGCGCGCCGAGCGTGCCCGCCACGCCGCCCACGAGGATGCCGACGATGATGAGGACGCCCGCCTTCGGCGCCATCCCGTGCACGCCGCCGCCGAAGATGAAGATGAACGACGCGACGATGGCGAACGCCATGCCGACGGCGGCGAGCTGGTTGCCGTTGCGCGCGCGCTTGGGATGGCTGAGGAACTTGAGGCCGATGATGAACAGGATCGCCGAGGTGAGGTAGGCGACGTCGGAGAGGAGCTTGGGATTCATCGCTTGCCTCCCGCCGCCGGCTTCTTGGTCTTGAACATCTCGAGCATGCGGTCGGTCACCACGAATCCGCCGAACAGGTTCATGGCGCCCAGGACCACCGCCGCGAAGCCGAGCCACGTGAGCAGCGGCGTCTTCGCCTCGGCCAGCACGAGCATGCCGCCCAGCATGACGATGCCGTGGATCGCGTTCGTGCCCGACATGAGCGGCGTGTGGAGCTGCACGGGCACCTTGGAGATCACTTCGAAGCCCACGAACACCGCGAGCATGAAGATGTAGATGGCGTAGAGGATCAGCGTGGCTTCGGTCATGACGCCTTCCCCGCGACCTCCGGCCGGGCCTCGCCCGCCGCCGCCCGCGTGATGCAGGTGTCGCGAATGATGTCGTCCTCGAAGTCGAGGTTGAGCTTGCCTTCCTTGTTGATCATCAGCTTGAGCAGCGAGTGCATGTTGCGCGAGTACATCTGGCTCGCGTGGAACGGCAGCGTGCTCGGCACGTTGACCGGACCCATGATCGTGACGCCGTACCGGACCACCGTCTCGCCCGCCACGGTCAGCTCGCAGTTGCCGCCCGTCTCGGCGGCCAGGTCCACGATCACCGAGCCCGGGCGCATGCCCTTCACCATCGCCTCGGTCACCATCACGGGCGCCTTGCGGCCCGGGATCGCGGCGGTCGTGATGATCACGTCCGACTTCGCACAGTGCGCCGCGAGCGTGTCGCGGATGCGCTGCTGGTCCTCCGCCGAGAGCTCCTTGGCGTAGCCGCCCGCGGTCGCCGTGTCCTTCGAGGACAGCTCGACCTCGACGAACCTGCCGCCGAGGCTCTCGATCTCCTGCTTCACGGCCGGGCGCACGTCGTACGCCTCGACGACCGCTCCGAGCTTGCGGCACGTCGCGATGGCCTCGAGGCCGGCGACGCCGGCGCCGAGCACGAACGCGTTCGCGGGCGCGATGGTGCCCGCGGCGGTCATCTTGAGCGGGAAGAACTTGCCCAGCGTGCTCGCGGCCCACAGCGCGGCCTTGTAGCCGGCCACGCCGGCCATGGACGAGAGCGCGTCCATCGACTGCGCGCGGGACGTGCGCGGGATCATCTCCATCGAGAACGCGGTCACCCCGCGCGCGGCGAGCTTCGTCACCGCGGCGCTGGACTTGTCGCGCCCGAGGAACGAGACGTAGACGGCGCCCTGGGGCACGAGATCGGCCTCGTGCCGGCCGCCGACCTCGATGGGTTCGCGGACCTTGCAGACGAGCTGGCTGCCCGCCAGCGCCTGCGCGGCGTCCGGGGCGATCGAGGCGCCGGCCTGCTTGTAGGCGTCGTCGGTGAAGCCCGCGGCCGCCCCGGCGCCGGTCTCGACCACGACCTCCTGGCCGGCCTTGACCAGCCGCGCGACGGTTTCGGGGATGAGGGCCACGCGGGTCTCGCGCGGCGAGGTTTCCTTCGGTACGGCGATGCGCATGCGGCACCCTGGTGGATGAGGGTCGTGTGTGCGTTGCACGGTTTCGGCCGTTCGCGACCGCCCCGGGGATGGCGCCCGGGCGCACGCGCGACGGTCCAGCGTCGGAATCTACTTCCACATCCCGGTGGGGGTGAAATGGCCCGCGAACCGGCGGGCCGCGCGCCATCCCGGCACACGGCGTCGCCGGCCCGTCATGCGGCGAACGGACGCGGCGCCCCTGCCGCCGGGCAAGGAAGCGCCCGGTCGCGGGCATCGCACGCGCGGCCGGGCGCCGCGGACGCAGGAGCTACCTGCCCTTGTTTCAGCAGCCTGCGTGCCACGAACAGCCCCTCGTTCCGGGCCCCGCATCGCGGCCCGCGGCGCTGGCGGGCTTGCACTTGCGCCGCCGGCGGGAGCGGCCGGCCGCCGGCGACGAGTCGGCTCCGGCGCATCCACTGTCAGAGTGGCAGCGATCTCCGATCGGGTGGCAGGGCGTCCGAGGCTGCTCCCCCGGGCCGGCCGGTGGTCGCGGCATCCCCGCGGTGCCAGAATGCGCGAGCGAAAGGAGCCCACCATGAAGCCTGCCACGCACATCGCGATCGGCGTGCTGACGCTGGTCGCGCTCGGGCACCTGATCCGGCTCGTGCTCGGGATCGAGGTCACGGCCGCGGGGGTCGTGATCCCGCTCTGGCTCAGCCTCTTCGGCGTCGTGATCGCGGGGGCGCTCGCCGTCGGCGTCTGGCGCGAGACGCACGCGTGAGCGAGGACGAACGCCCGCCGGAGTCGCTCGCTCCGGCCCCGGCGCGCAGCGCCTGGGGCCGGAAGGTCGCATGGGTGTATCTCGTGCTGGCCGGCCTGGCGCTGCTGCTGACGCTGCGCGAGATGGCCGTGGGCCGGCCGGGCGTGGGCACGATGGCCGTCTCGGTGCTGACCGCGCCGTGGTCGGTGCTGCTCGGGCAGCTGGGCCGCACGCTCGCGCCCTCGCTCGCGCCGGGCGCCGCGCGGGCGGCGGGCGTCGCGCTGCTCGTGCTGTGCGCGCTGCTCAACGCGCGCATCCTCTACGGCATCGCCGCCCGGGCCGAGCGCGACGCGCGCGCCCGCGCGCCGGGCCGCTGAGGGGTGGCGCGGGCGCTGGGGACCTCGCGGGACGCGCGCGAATCCGCTCCCATCGGCCGCGGCGGCTCGCGTATCCTCGTTCGCTCACCGCCACCATTTTCGCGTTGGGAGGAAATGGCGATGGGCAGCGAGACGCGCTTCGACGGCAGCATCCCCGAGCTCTACGACCGGCACCTGGGCCCGGTCCTCTTCGAGCCGCACGCGCGCGACCTGGCGTCGCGGCTGCGGCTGGCGCCCCGATCCCGCGTGCTCGAGGTCGCGTGCGGCACCGGCATCGTCACCCGCCGGCTCCTGTCGGCGCTGCCGTCCGACGGGCGGCTGCTCGCGACGGACCTCAACGAGGCGATGCTCGATCACGCGCGCGGCCGCGTGACGTCCGATCCGCGCCTCGAGTGGAGCGTGGCCGACGCGCTGCGCCTCGACCACCCGGACGGGAGCTTCGACGCCTGGGTGTGCCAGTTCGGCGTGATGTTCTTCCCCGACAAGGTCGCGGGACTGCGCGAGGCGCGCCGCGTGCTGCGGCCGGGAGGGACGCTCGTGTTCAACGTCTTCCGCGCGCACGAGCACAACGCGTTCGGCCGCATCGCCGACGAGACCGTGCGCGGCTTCTTCGCGAGCGACCCGCCGGGCTTCTATCGCGTTCCGTTCGGCTGGGGCGAGGAGACGGTCATCGCCGGGACGCTGACCGACGCGGGCTTCACGTCGTTCACGATCGAGCGTCTCGAGCTGGAGACCTCGAGCGCCTCGGCCGCGGACCTCGCGGTCGGCCTCGTGCGCGGCAACCCGATCGTGCACGAGCTGCGCGCGCGCTCGGGCGCGGACGTCGGGATGGTCGAGGCCGCCGTGGCCGCGGCCCTCGGGCGCGAGGGCGGCGCGGCCCCGTGGCGCGGCGTGCTGCGCTCGCTCGTGGTGACGGCACGCAGGTGAGCCGGACTGCCGCGCGGGGCGGCCCGCGCCCCGCGACGGACACGCACGGAAGGAGCGGTGACATGGGCACGCGCAGCGCGGCGGTCGACGCCTACATCAGCAGGGCCCGGCCGTTCGCGCGGCCCATCCTCGAGCACCTGCGCGAGGTCGTGCACGCGGCCTGCCCGGACGTGGCCGAGACCATCAAGTGGGGCATGCCGTTCTTCATGTACGAGGGCATGCTGGGTCACATGGCCGCCTTCCAGGGCCACGCGGCGTTCGGCTTCCACCGGCACGCCGTGCTCGTGCGGGAATCGGGCCTGCAGGCCGGCTTCGACCGCAGCGCGATGGGCTCGTTCGGCCGGCTCACATCGGTGAAGGACCTGCCGCCGCGGCGCGTGCTGCTCGCTCTGGTGAAGCTCGCGATGACGCTCAATGCCGGGGGAGGGAGCCGCGCGCCGCGCGCGACGGCGAAGGCCCGGCCCGCGATCCGGTCGCCGGCGGCGTTCCTCGCGGCGCTGCGAGCGGACCGCGAGGCGTCGGCGACATGGGCCGCGTTCCCGCCGGGCAAGCGGCGCGACTACCTCGAATGGATCACCGAGGCGAAGACCGCGGCGACCCGCGCGAAGCGCATCGTGACGAGCGTGGCCTGGCTCGCGCAGGGCAGGGCGCGCAACTGGAAGTACGAGGCCGGGCGCGCCCGGGGCGGGCCCGAGCAGGGCGTCAGCGTCCCGGCGCGCCGTCGGCGTGCAGCGCGAGCAGGTCGCGCACCGCGCGATTGAGCGGCGTCGGGACGCCGGCCGCCTCGCCGAGCGCGACGACGCCGCCGCTCAGCCACGGCACCTCGAGCCGGTTGCCGCGCTCGAGGTCCACCGCCATCGAGGCGGTCAGCTCCGGCGGCAGCGTGTCGATGAACGCGAGGCGCTCCTCGGCGTAGTCCGCGGGCAGGCCCACGCCCTGCGCCCGCGCGACCGCGACGACCTCGCGCATGACGTCGAGCAGCAGGGCGCGCGTCAGCGGGTTCGAGCGCACGGGGCCGACGCTTTGCCGCGTGCCCGCCGTGACGCCGGAGAGCCCGACGAGGAAGACGAACTTCTCCCACGTCGCGCGGCGCACGTCAGCCGGGATCGAGGCCTCGATCCCGCCGCGCTCGCACGCCGCGAGCAGCGCCTCGGCGCGTGCCGAGCGCGTGCCGTCGAGCTCGCCGAACGCGAGCCGCGCGAGCCGGCCCGTGTGGCGGATCAGGCCGGGCGCCTCGATGGTCGCGCTGATGTAGGCGAGCCCGCCCATGACCGCGCCCGCGCCGAACGCGTGGCGGAGCACGTCGTCCTTCTGGACGCCGTTCTGGAACGACACGACCGCGGTGCCGTCACGCACGACCGGCGCCAGCGCGTGCACGGCGGAGTCGGTGTCCCACAGCTTCACGGCGACCAGCACGAGGTCGGCGGGGCCCAGCGCGGCGGGATCGTCGCCCGCGCGCACGCGCGGCAGGTGCAGGTCGCCGAGCGGGCTGGCGACGCGCAGGCCGCCCGTGCGCAGCGCCTCGAGGTGCGGGCCGCGCGCGACGAACGCCACGTCCGCGCCGCCATGCGCGAGCCGGCCGCCGAAGTAACCGCCGATGCCGCCCGTCCCCATCACCAGGATGCGCATGTGCTCCTCGCCCGTTCGCGCCGCTCGCCGCGGCGCGCGCTCGCGCGGGACGCGCGGGACGCGCGGGACGCCCGGGACGCCCGGGACGCCCGTTCATGCCCGCTCCAGGATCTCCGACCGTAGCACACGGCCGCCGCCGCGGGTCGGCGGCGCGGGGGATGGGATAGACTGACCGCCCATCCGGAGGTCGTCATGAACATCCTCGTGCTCGGCGGCGGCCAGCAGGGCCGCGTCATCGCGGCCGCCCTGGCCCGCTCGCTCCCGCAGGCGCGCGTCACCGTGGCCGATGTTCGCGAGCCGCGGCTCGCCCCGCTGTCGAACCTGCGCTG
>JBAIWU010000131.1:0-2541 GCA_037917155.1 Candidatus Eiseniibacteriota bacterium | reverse complement strand
GCACGCCCGCGATCGCGGCGACCGCGACCAGCGCGAGCACGAGCGGCAGGCGGCCGCGGCCGCGCGAGGGCGCGGTCCCGCCCCGGTCGATGCGCAGCGCGGACAGGTCGGGAGGGGTGTTCATGGGGCCTCGGATGGGGACCGACGGGACGCCAGTCGAGCCGGGCGATCATCCGGTGCGCGCCGGGGGAGGGTCAAGCGGCGGCCGGCCGCCGGCGTCGCGCGCGCGGCGGGCGCGCCCGCGCGTCCGGGCACGGCGCCTCCCCGGGACGGCGTCGCGGGCCCGCCTGCCTTGCCTCGTCGCACGGGCACCCCTAGACTCCGATGCTCATCCAAAGGCCCGCCCATCGCGGCCCCGCGCCGCGCGGATCCATCCTCCGGAGGTGTCATCCATGCCGTTCGTCATCGCCGAGCCGTGCATCGGGGTGAAGGACAAGTCCTGCGTCGAGGTCTGCCCCGTCAACTGCATCTACGAGGGCGACGACCAGTTCTACATCCATCCCGACGAGTGCATCGACTGCCAGGCGTGCGAGGCGGCGTGTCCGGTGCAGGCGATCTTCCCGGACAACGGCGTGCCCGAGAAGTGGCAGAACTTCATCGGCAAGAACCGCGCGTTCTTCCAGAAGTAGCCGCACCCGGCCGCGCGCTCCCCGTGCGCGGCCCCCGCGCGGCGGCCCAGGGAGGTCCGATGAACGTCGATGCGCTGCCGACCCGGGAGCAGGCGATCGCGCTCGTGCACGAGTGGATCCAGAACCCGGCGCTCCGCAAGCACTGCCTCTGCGTCGAGGCCGCGATGCGGGCCTACGCGCGGCGCTTCGGCGAGGACGAGGCGCGCTGGGGACTCGCCGGCCTGATCCACGACTTCGACTGGGAGCGCCACCCCGACGCCGAGCGCCACCCGGTGCAGGGCGTCGCGGTGCTGCGCGCGCAGGGCTGGCCGAACGACGTGCTCGAGGCCGTGCTCGGGCACGCGGACCACACCGGCGTGCCGCGCACGACGCGCATGGCGAGGACGCTCTACGCCTGCGACGAGCTGTGCGGCTTCCTCGTGGCGTGCTCGCTCGTGATGCCGGACCGCTCGCTGGCGGGCGTCGCCGTGTCGTCGGTGCGCAAGAAGCTCAAGCGGGCCGACTTCGCGCGCAACGTCGACCGCGACGGCATCGTCAGGGGCGCAGAGGAGCTCGGGGAGGACCTCGACGCGCACATCGCGTTCGTGCTCGCGGCGCTCCAGGCCGCCGAGCCGGGGATCGGGTCGTGATCGCGGACATCGTGTGGTCGTTCGGCGCGTCCGTGTCGGCGGACCGCTGGCGCGATTTCTACCTCCTCGCGGGCACGGGGGCCGTCACGCTCGTGGGCCTGCTGTTCGTGGCGCTCTCGTTCCACCTCGAGACGCTGCTGCGCGACGAGAAGGCGCACCTGCTGGCCGCGGCACGGCTGGCCTTCACGAGCTTCGTGTACGTGCTGATCATCGCGCTCATGTTCCTGCTGCCCGGGATCAGCCTGCGCATGCTCGTCACGCTGGTGCTGGTGCTCTCGCTCGCGACGCTCGCGAACACGGTGTGGGCCGCGATCGCGCACCGGCGGCACCAGGACGCGGCAGGCCTGGAGGACTTCATGCGCCGCCGCTACCTGCTGCTGGGCATCGTCTCGGGCGCGGCGATCCTCGCGGCGCTGCGCTCGCTGGCCTCGTCCCGGGACCCCGAGCTGACCACGTTCGGCGTCGTCACCGCGCTCATGCTCGTCAACGCGACCGGGATCTCGTGGGACCTGCTCGTGCGCGTGGGCAAGCTCAAGCTCCAGCAGGGGGCCGGGCCGCGCGCGTGAGGCGCGCCGGCCACGGGCGCATGGCCGCAGACGCTTCGCCGGGCGCGCGCGTCCTCGGCATGTGGCGCCGGCTCTCCCCGCTGCCGTTCGGCCGCGCGCTGTTCATGCTGGCGTTCGGCCGCGTCGTACCGTACAGCGGCGCGCTTGGCGCGCGCGTCGGGACGCTCGAGCCCGGCCACGTCGTGCTGACGCTGCGCGACCGGCGCCGCGTGCGCAACCACCTCCGCTCGGTGCACGCGATCGCGCTCGCCAACCTCGGCGAGATGGCGAGCGGGCTGGCGATGACCACGGCGCTGCCTCCGGGCGTGCGCAGCATCGTCACCGGGCTCTCGGTCGAGTACGCCAAGAAGGCGCGCGGGACGCTCACGGCCGAGAGCCGGGTGACCGTGCCCGCGGTCACGGGGGACGTCGAGCACGACGTGCGCGCCGAGATCCGCGACGCGGCCGGCGACACGGTCGCGACGGTGACCGTGCGCTGGCGCCTCGGACCCGCGGAGGCGCGGTGAGCCTGCGCGCCGCGGCGGCGGACGGGCGCTCGCCGGCGACGGCGCGCTACTTCGCGACGCCGGCGGCGTGGCGCGCGTGGCTCGCGCGGCACCACGCGCGGGCCTCCGAGCTCTGGGTGGGCTTCCACCGCAAGGCCACGGGCCGGCCCAGCATCACGTGGCCGCAGTCGGTGGACCAGGCGCGGTGCTTCGGCTGGATCGACGGGCTGCG
>JBAIWU010000130.1:0-9512 GCA_037917155.1 Candidatus Eiseniibacteriota bacterium | reverse complement strand
GAGCGAGGCGATCACCATCGCCGCCGCGAGCAGCATGCGCGGCGTCGGCGCCTCGGCCGCGAAGAGCGCGCCCAGCGCCATCGCGACGACCGGGTTGACGAACGCGTAGGTCGAGACCATCGCGGGCGAGATCGTCCGCAGCAGGTAGAGGTAGGCTGAGAAGCCGACGACCGAGCCGAAGATCGAGAGGTAGCCGAGCGCCACGAGCGACGCCGTCGAGACCCGCGCGGGCTCGAAGCGCGCCCACTCGCCCGCGGGCGCCGCCAGCACCGCGAGCGTCGCGCCGGCCACGACGAGACCGAAGCCGGTCGAGACGACGGGCGACCCCGGGAGCCGGGCGCGGCGCGACCACAGCGAGCCCCAGGCCCACGAGAGCGCGCCGCCGACCGGGAGCAGCGCCCACAGCGGCGAGACCGCCGCGCCGCCGGCGCCGGCGATGCCGGGCGCGATGAGCAGCGCCGTGCCGCCGAAGCCCACGAGCAGCCCCGCGAGCACGGCCGGCCCCGGGCGCACGGCGCGCGGCCCGACGCCCGCGAGCAGCGCCATCCAGAGCGGGATCGTCGCGAGGAGCAGCGCCACGAGGCCGGAGGCGACGTGCGTCTCGCCGAGCGTCACCGACGCGTTGCCGACGCCGGGCAGGAGCAGGCCCACGAGCGCGGCGTTGCGCCACTCGATCCCGCGCGGCCAGGGCTCGCCCCGCCAGCGCGCCCACGCGAGCATGATCGCGCCCGCGGACAGCTGGCGCGCCGCGCACATGAGCAGCGGCGGCATGGTGTCGATGGCGACGCGGATCGCGAGGAACGTGGAGCCCCAGATCAGGTAGATCGACAGGAGCGCCGCGAGGACCTTCGCGAGCACGCCGCGCTCGCGCAGCGCCTCAACCACGCACCTTCTCCACCGCGCCCGGCGACTCGAGCGGCAGCGCCCACGACTCCTTCACCGTCTCGAGCGCGATGGTGCTCTGGGTCGAGCGCACGCCGGGGATGGCGCCGAAGCGCTCGCGCAGCAGCCGGCCCAGCGACTCCGGGTCGCGGACGCGCACCTTGACGAGGTAGCTGTCCTGCCCGGCGACGTGGTGCACCTCGAGCACCTCCGGCTCCAGCGCCAGCGCCTGGCCGGTCGAGACCGAGCCCGCGTGCTCGTCGCTGCGCACGAGCACGAACGCGAGCAGCGAGCGGTCGAGCGAGCGCGGGTCGAGGTGCGCGCCGTAGCCCCGGATGACGCCCTTCTGCTCGAGGCGCCGCACACGCTCGAACACCGCCGACGGGGCCATGCCGATGCGGCGCGCGAGGTCGGCGTTCGAGATGCGGCCGTCGCTCTGCAACAGGTCGAGGATCTGCCGGTCGATCGGGTCGAGCATGGGCGCCTCCTTGGGCGCCGATGATACGTCCCCGTATCGCTCAGTCCAGCGAAGAAACAGCTAGTTCCTTCCGTCACATGTCGAAGATCGTTCGCCTATGACCCCCAATCGCCGGCAACAAGACGCCCGCCCCGGGTCCCCGGGGCGGGCGGCGGGTGGCGCGGGCGCGCCGCCGCGTCAGTCGTCGAATTCCTTGATCACGACGCTGTCGGCGCCGTCGATCTCGGCGAGCTTGACGCCGATCACCTCGCGCTTCGACGTGGGCACGTTCTTGCCCACGAAGTCCGCGCGGATCGGCAGCTCGCGGTGGCCGCGGTCGATGACGACGGCGAGCTGGATGGCGCGCGGGCGGCCGAAGTCGATGAGCGCGTCCATGGCGGCGCGCACCGTGCGGCCGGTGTAGAGCACGTCGTCGATGAGCACCGCCACCTTGCCGTTGATGTCGACCGGGATCTCGGTGGCGCCGACCACGGGGTGCGCCGAGACGGTCGAGAGGTCGTCGCGGTAGAGCGTGATGTCGAGGCTGCCCTCGGCGGGCCCGTGCCCCTCGAACTCGCGGATCTTGGTGGCGATCCGGCTGGCGAGCGGCACGCCCCGGCGCCGGATCCCCACGAGCACGAGGTCGTCGATGCCCTTGTTGCGCTCGACGATCTCGTGCGCGATGCGGGTGATGATGCGGCGCAGGCCGTCGGCGTCGACGATCTCGGCTTTCTCACGCAGCGCCATGCGGCTCCTCCTGGGGATGGCCCACCGGGCCGGCAGAGTGGAGCGACAGTAGCGGCCCCCGCCCCCAGCGGCAAGCCGGGCGCGGCCCCGGCCGACGTGGCACCCGGCTTGCGAATCCCCCGCTCCGACGGCCCGTCCCCACACCGACACCGCCATTTGGACGACCCGGACGTTTCCGATCGCCCGGGCGGGCGTGCGCTTTGCAGCGCCCGTCCGTCCGCATCGCAGGCCCCGGAACCCTCGAGGAGATCCGCCGTGCTGCGTCGCCTCGCGCCCCTCGCCGCGATCCTCGCGATCGCCCTCGCCGGCCCGGCGCTCGCCGCGCCGGCGGTCTCGCCCATCCTCCACGACCTGGCCGCCGGCCGCGCGATGACCGCGGGCGCGCCGGCACCGGTGCCGACGCTCGAACCGCGCACGATCGACCTCATCGTCAGCGGGCACATGCTCGACGCCGACCTCGAGGCCGCGGGCGCCGTGATCGGCACGCGCCTGCCGGACGGCACGCGCACGATCACGCTGCCGACGGCCGCGTTCGACGCGTTGCGCGCGGTGCCCGGCCTCGAGCGAATCACCGCCTCGTACCGCTGCGAGCCGTCCAACGACGTGTCCGTGCCGCTCACGGGCGCGACGCCGAACGAGTGGACCTATTCCGGCTCCGGCGCGTTCGCGGGCGACGCCGGCGCGGGCGTCATCGTCGGCATCGTCGACACCGGCCTCGACTGGTCGCACGACGACTTCAAGAACCCCGACGGCACGTCGCGCATCCTGGCGCTGTGGGACCAGAACGTCGCGGGCACGCCGCCCTCGGGCTACACGTACGGCACCGAGTGGAGCACCGCGCAGATCAACGGCGGCACGTGCACGCACCACGACACGAACGGCCACGGCACGCACGTGATGGGCAGCGCCGCGGGCGACGGCTCCGCGACCGGCAACGGCCAGCCCGCGTACCAGTTCATCGGCATGGCGCCGAAGGCGGACATCGTCGCGGTCGCGACCGACTTCACCACGGCGCACATCCTCGACGGCATCGCGTGGATCTTCCAGCAGGCCACGGCGGCCGGCGAGAACGCGGTCGTCAACCTCTCGCTGGGCACCAACTACGGCGCGCACGACGGCACCGAGACGTTCGACACGTCGGTCAACGCGCTCACGGGCGCGGGCCACGTCGTCGTCGTGGCCGCGGGCAACTCCGAGGGCCAGAGCCTGCACGCGCGCCAGGTCGTCGCCCCGGGCTCCGCCCAGACGGTCACGTTCAACGTGCCCTCGTACACGGCGAACGGCGGCGCGAGCAACGACTTCGTCGTCATCGACGCGTACTACCCCGGCACCGCGAACATGACCGTGACGGTGACGTCCCCTGGCCCGACGCCCGTGACCGTCGGGCCCGTGACGCTGGGCACGACGGGCGCGACCGCCGGCGCGGCCGGCACCATCTACGTCGAGAACGGCTTCACGCCCTCGCCGAGCGGCGACAAGAACGTGTTCATCCAGCTCTACGACTCGAACGCGTCGTTCCCGCCGCGCGCGGGCACCTGGACGATCACGCTGAATCCGGTCTCGACGACCGCCTCGACCGCGTGGGACGGCTGGCTGGCGCAGTTCCAGCTCGGCGCCGCCGGCGCCGCCGCCACGTTCACCTCCGACGTCGACGAGACCGACCTCGTCGCGAGCCCCGGCTCGGCCGCGCAGGCGATCACGGTCGGCTCGTTCATCAGCAAGGCGAGCTGGCCCGCGCTCGACGGGCTCACGCACAGCTACGTCGGGTTGACGACCGTGGGCGCGATCGCGAGCTACTCGAGCGTGGGTCCGCTGCGCAACGGCGCGCTCAAGCCGGACTTCGCCGCGCCGGGCTCGGCGATCGTGTCGGCGAAGTCGGCGTTCACGACGCCGACGCCGTCGTCCGCGCTCGTCGCCCCGGACGGCGTGCACATCACGATGACCGGCACCTCGATGGCCGCGCCGCACGTGACCGGCGCCTGCGCGCTGCTGCTCGCGAAGACGCCCGGCCTGACGCCCGCGCAGCTCAAGACCGCGCTCGCCGCGAGCGCGCTCACGGACGGCTGGACGGGCACGGTGCCGAACGGCACGTGGGGCAACGGCAAGCTGCACCTGCAGGCGGCCGACACGCAGCCGCCGACCGTCACGGTGAGCGCGCCCAACGGCGGCGAGACCTGGGCCGCCGGCTCGTCGCACGCCGTCACGTGGAGCGCCTCGGACAACGTCGGCGTGGCCTCCGTGGCGCTCGACTACTCGCTCGACAACGGCGGCACGTGGAAGTCCATCGCCTCCGGCCTCGCCAACACGGGCAGCTACCCGTGGACGCTGCCCCAGGCGGTCTCGACGCAGGCGCTCGTGCGCGCCACCGCACGCGACGCCGCCGGCAACGCCGGCGTCGACGCGAGCAACGCCGCGTTCACGCTCGCGGACCAGACCGCGCCGGCCGTCACGGTGACGTCGCCGAACGGCGGCGAGACGTGGGGGCTGGGCGAGACGCACGACATCACGTGGACCGCGTCGGACAACATCGGCGTGAGCGCCGTGGACCTCGACGAGTCGACGGACGGCGGCGGGACGTGGTCGTCGATCGCCACCGGCCTCGCGAACAGCGGCACGTACGCGTGGGTCGTCTCGGGCGCGACCGGCAACCAGGCGCTCGTGCGCGCGACCGCGCACGACGCGGCCGGCAACACGGCCGCCGACGCGAGCAACGCCACGTTCGTCGTGCAGCCCACCGCCGGCGTCACGAACGGCGCGATCGCGTTCGCGCGGCCCACGCTGGTCACCAACCGCCCGAACCCGTTCACGGCGTCGACGCGCGTGGGCTTCGGCCTGCCGCGCACGACCCGCGTGCGGATCACCCTGTACGCGCTCGACGGGCGCCTCGTGCGCACGCTGGCGGACGGCCTGTTCGGCGCCGGCTACACCGAGGTCGACTGGGACGGCGCCGCCGGGGGCGGGCGCCGCGCGGCCAGCGGCGTCTATTTCTGCCGCTTCGAGGCGGACGGCGTGAAGCAGTCGCGGCGCGTCGTCCTGCAGTAGCCCGCGCCGGCGCCGCGCGGGACGTCCCGGGCGGCGCCGGCTCCGCGGGCGTCAGTTCCGCTCGCCCTCGACGACGACCTTCGAGAGGTCCCAGCCGCGCACGAACAGGTCGCGCACGTCGGCGAGCAGCCGCAGCCGGTTCAGGCGCACGGGCATCTCGTCCACGTTGACCATCACGCGGTCGAAGAAGCCGTGGATCGCCTCCTCCATGCCCAGCAGCGCGGGCAGGATGCGCGCGTAGTCCTTGCCGTCCCACAGCGGCGCCGTCGCCGCCGAGGCCGCCTCGAGCGCCGCGAGCAGCGCCTGCTCGGCCGGATCGGCGAGCCGCGAGCGGTCGAGCGCCGGCGGCAGCGTCTCCGTGGCGGCCTTGAGGATGTTCGCGACGCGCTTGAACAGGATGACGAGCGGCGTGAAGCGCGCGTCCCCGCGGAACGCCGCCAGCGCCTGCGCACGCACGTACGCGTCCGCGGCGTCGCACCAGCCCGGGCGGACGACGTCGCCCATGCGGATGCGCGCCTCGAGCGCCGCCTCGCGCGTGTCGTACGCGACGCCGCGCTCGTCGAGCGCGGTGTCGACGCGCCCGCGCAGGAACTCGCCGAGCTTCTTCATGATCTCGGCCTGCGCGAGGTCGGGATCGGCCGCGAAGAACGGGCGCGTCATCTCCATGGCCGCGGCCCGCAGGTCGAGCGGCCGCGCCTGCTCGAGCACGATCCGCACCGCGCCGTTCGCGGCGCGCCGCACGCCGTAGGGATCCTCGCTGCCGCTGGGGATCTTGCCGGCGACGAACGCCCCCGCGACGTGGTCGAGCTTGTCCGCCAGGCTCAGCAGCGCGCCCGCGTCGCTCGCGGGCAGGGCGTCGCCGGCCCCGCGTGGGCGGTAGTGCTCCGCGATCGCGTCGGCGACCGCGTCCGACTCGCCGCTGCGGCGCGCGTAGTGGCCGCCCATGACGCCCTCGAGGCTCGCGTACTCCTTGCCCGAGCCGATCATCTCGCCGAGCAGGTCCGTCTTGCACAGCAGCGCCGCGCGCCGCACGGCCCCCGCGGCGCCCGGCGCGAGCCGGTCCGCCAGCCAGCCCGCGAGCGACTCGAGCCGGGCCGCCTTCTCGCGCAGCGAGCCCAGGCCCTCCATCCACACGACGGTGCCGAGCCTCTCGACCTGGTCCGCGGGCGCGTGACGGAGGTCGGTCTCCCAGTAGAACCTCGCGTCCTCGAGCCGCGCCACGAGCACGCCCTCGTTGCCGCGGCGCACGGTGTCGAGGCCGCGCTCGTCGCCGTTGCGCACGGCGATGAAGCCGTGGAGCAGCGCGCCGTCCTTCGACTCGATGGCGTGGAAGCGTTGGTGCTCGCGCAGCGCGGTGACGATCACCTCGCGCGGCAGGTCGAGGTAGTGCTCGTCGAACCCGCCCGCGAACGCCGTGGGCCACTCGACGAGGAACGTGTTGATGTCGACCAGCTCGTCGTCGGCCACGACGCGCCCGCCGCGCGAGGCGGCGACCTTCTCGATCTGCTCGAGCACCGCGACGCGCCGCACGCGGTGGTCCGCGAGCACGAACGCGGACCGCATGACCTCGAGGTAGCGCCGCGGCGAGGGGATCTCGACCTCGCCCGGGTGCAGGAAGCGGTGCCCGAACGTCGCGCGCCCGGCCGTGAGCCCGAACGCCTGCACGGGCAGCACCTGGTCGCCCAGCAGCGCGGTCAGCCAGCGCACGGGGCGCCCGAAGCGCCAGTCGCCCGCGTCCCAGCGCATGGTCTTGGGGAACGGCAGCCTCGTCGCCACGCCCGCGAGCAGGCCCGGCAGCACGTCGGCCGCGGCGCGGCCCACGTGCTTCACCGTCACCACGACGTACTCGCCCTTCGGGGTCCCGACGCGGCGCACCGCGCCCACGTCGACGCCCCTGCCCGCGCAGAAGCCCGCGAGCGCCTTCGTCGGCCGGCCCTCGGCGTCGAACGCCACCTTCGTCGCGGGGCCCATTGCCTCCTCCTCGTGGTCGCGCTGCCGCGCCACGACGTCGGCCACGAACACGGCCAGCCGCCGCGGCGCGCCGTACGTCACCACGTCGTCGAAGGCGAGCCGCGCCTCCTGCAGCCCCGCGCGCACGGCCCGCTCGAGCTGCTCCAGCGCGGGCGCGATGTAGGTCGAGGGCAGCTCCTCGACGCCGATCTCGAACAGGAGGTCGCGGGTCACCGGACGGCCTCCTTCCGCTTCGCCGCGTGCGCCTTCTGCTTCGCCTGCGCCTCGGCGTACTGCGCCAGCCAGCGCGCGCGCTCGGCCTCGTCGGGGATGAGCGGGTAGCCCAGCTCGGCGCGCAGGTGGTGGTACGCGAGCGCGGCCTTGCGCGCGACCTGGCGCACGCGGCCGATGTAGCCGACGCGCTCGCTCACCGAGATCGCGCCGCGCGCGTCGAGCAGGTTGAAGACGTGCGAGCACTTGATGACCGCGTCGTAGCCCGGGCTCACGAGCTTCAGGTCGAGCAGCCGGTTCGCCTCGGACTCCCAGATGCGGAACATCTCGAACAGCTCCGGCACCGGCGCCTGCTCGAAGTTGTAGCTCGACCACTCCCACTCGTTGCGCACCCAGAGGTCGCCCCACGTGACGCCCGGCGCCCACGCGAGGTCCTGCACGCGCCCCTTGCCCTGCAGCATCATGCCGATGCGGTCGAGCCCGTACGTGAGCTCGGCCGAGACGACCGGCAGCTCGAGCCCGCCGCACTGCTGGAAGTAGGTGAACTGCGAGATCTCGGTACCGTCCATGAGCACCTGCCAGCCCAGGCCCGCGGCGCCGAGCGTCGGCGACTCCCAGTCGTCCTCGAGCAGGCGCAGGTCGTGCTGGCGCGGATCGATACCGATCGCCTCGAGCGAGCCGAAGTACTGCTGCACGACGTCGCCGGGCGCCGGCTTGAGCAGCACCTGGTACTGGAAGAACTGCTGGAAGCGGTTGGGGTTCTCCCCGTAGCGCCCGTCCTTGGGGCGGCGCGAGGGTTCGACGTACGCGACGCGCCACGGCTCGGGGCCCAGCGCGCGCAGGAAGGTGGCCGGGTTGAACGTGCCCGCGCCGACCTCGGAGGGGTAGGGCTGCTGGATGACGCAGCCGCGCTCGGCCCAGAAGTGCTCGAGCGCGAGGATCATGGCCTGCAGGGACAGCCGGGGATCTGGGGTGCTCATGGGTGCCCGCGGAGAGGGAAGCGGCCTGGGGGATGTCGGATCCGGAACGGCGGATTCTAGCCGAGGGGGCGGCGCGAGCGGAAACGCTCCCCCGCCGCGCCGCGCGCCGCCGCCGCGCCCGGGCGGCTCAGCCGCGCGGGGCGCGCTCGAGCGCCGCGAGTACGTCCGCGGTCGAGCGCACGCGACCGAGGCGCGGGAAGATCGTCTCGACGGGGAAGCGGTGCATCTCGGGCGTGGCGGTCGCCATCGCGTCCTCGACGAAGACGAGGTGGTAGGCCCGCTCCCACGCGTCGCGCGCGGTGGACTCGACGCCGAAGTTGGTCGCGATGCCGCCGATCACGATCGTGCGCACGCCGCGGCGCCGCAGCTGCAGGTCGAGCTCCGTGCCGTAGAACGCGCCCCACTGGTGCTTCGTGACCACGAGGTCGTCCGGCCCGCGCTCGAGCTCGGGCACGAGCTCGGCCCAGTCGGCCGGGAGCGCGCCGCCGGGCATGGGCGCGTCGGCCGGCGGGGCGAGCCGGTCGCGCAGCGCGGGATCGAACGCCACGCGCACGAGCACGACGAGCGCGCCGCGATCGCGGCAGGCGCGGGCCAGCGCGGCGCCGCGCGCGATCACGTCGGCCGCCGCGTGCGGCGCGGCGGGACGCGCGACGATGCCCTTCTGCAGGTCGATGAGCACCAGCGCCGTGGTGCGCGGATCGAGATCGAGCGACATGCGGGCTCCTTGTCGGGTCGGGCGGCCGGTCCGGCGCAGGATACACCGCGCCCGCCCGCGGGCGTGCGGGGGGACCGGGCGGCGTGCTAGCTTCCCCGGCGTCCGGCCGCTCCCCACCCACCATGGAGGTCACCCGCCATGCCGCGTTTCGCGCGCCGCGCGCTCGCGCCCGCGTTCCTGCTCGCCGTGATGCTGCTCGCCGGCTGCAGGCCGGGCATGCAGACCACGGACATCAAGACCCTGCTGGACGACCCGTCGCGCTTCGACAAGCAGACGGTGCGCATCGCGGGGGACGTGACCAAGTCGATCGGCATCATGGGCTACGGTGCCTACCAGGTCACCGACGCCACCGGCGCGATCATGGTGGTCACGAAGGAGAACGGCGCGCCGCGCGAGGGCGCGAAGGTGGGCGTCGAGGGCGAGTTCCGCTCGGCGTTCACGCTCGGCACCGAGACGGCCGCGGTGATCATGGAGCACAACCGCTACACGCCGCCCGCCACGAAGTAGG
>JBAIWU010000129.1:0-2356 GCA_037917155.1 Candidatus Eiseniibacteriota bacterium | reverse complement strand
AGTAGTTCGACCAGTCCACGCGCATGCGCGCGCCCTTCGTCTGGCGATCGTCGCCGCCGAACAGCGAGAACACCTGCGCCGCATTGCTCGAGCAGCCCACGTCCTTGAGCAGCGACGCGTAGTAGAGGTCGCGCCGCAGGCCGAGCGGCAGCCCCAGCCGCCGCCCCAGCTCCATCGAGATGAGGCACGTGCGCAGCGCGTGACCCATCGGCTGGCCCTCGGTGAGGTCGAGCGCGAAGGAGAGCGCGGAGAAGACGTCCGAGAACCGCACGGACTCGGGCGCGGCTTGCCGGATGGGGAGATTCACCATTCCGGTATCGGCCTCTCGGCGCAGGAGTTGAGGATGCGCGCTGCGATCCGCAATGGGGCCTTCGGACCATGCCCGGGACGACGTCCGGAACCCCGAAAGCCGGTGGCGCGCAGGGCGCTGTCCGTCCTACCATTGGGGCGGAACTCTAACCATACGTCGTCGGCACACCGGCTCGGGAACCGGCCGCCCTCCCTCGGGAAGGCCCTTTCCTTCCGGCCCGTTCCGCACCTGAGTGAAGGAGCCCCCGAATGGCCTCCGAGCCCGTCCGCGCGGCGGCGCGCCTTGCGACCGCCCTCGCGCTGCTGCTGTCCCTCGCCGCCCCGGCCCACGCGCTGCGCGTGGTCGACTGGAACGTGCTCAACTACCCCGGCACCACCGGGCCGGCGCGCGACCCGTACTACCGCACCGTCCTCGCGCCGCTGGGCGTCGACATTCTCGTCACCGAGGAGCAGACCTCGCAGGCGGGTGCGACCGAGTTCTTGAACAGCCTGAACACGATGGAGCCCGGCCAGTGGACCGGCGCGCCGTTCGTGGTCGGCGGCGACACCCAGGCGGCCATGTTCTACAAGCCCGCCCGGGTGCAGTTCCTCGGGCAGCGCGCGTTCTGGCCCAACTCGGCCTACCTGCTGCGCCAGGTGAATGTCTACCGCTTCAAGCCGGTGGGCTACATCGGGGACGCGGCCGAGTTCGACGTCTACGCCGCGCACCTGAAGGCGTCGAGCGGTTCGACGAACGCGGCCACGCGACTCGCGGAGGCCACCGGCATTCGCGACAGCCTGAACAACCTGCCCGCCGGCACGCACGTGCTGGTCATGGGCGACATGAATTTCTATTCGGGCCTCGAAGGCGGCATGCAGAAGTTCGTCGAGAACGAGACGAACAACATCGGCCGCCTCTACGATCCGCTCGGGCTCCAGAACGTCACGTGGCAGGACAACACGTCCATGCAGTACGCGTGGACGCAGTCCCAGTGCGGGACGGGCGACACCGGCTGCGCCAGCGGCGCGGCGACGGGCGGCATCGACGACCGCTTCGACCTCATCCTGCCCACGTACGCGTGGCAGGACGGCGCGGGGCTCGAGCTGGTCGCGGGCTCGTACGTCTCGGTGGGCAACGACGGCCTGCACCACAACGTCGGCATCACGGCGGCGCCCACGATCCCCGAGGGCGCCGCCTACGCCACCGCGCTGCACTCGGTGAGCGATCACCTGCCCGTGCGCGTCGACGTCCAGGTGCCGGCGATCCTCGCCGTGAGCGCCTCGCCGATCGCCTTCGGCACGGTCATCACGGGCGCGACGGCCGGCCAGTCGCTCGCGGTCGCGAACGGCGCCGCCTCGCCCGGCGAGGTCCTCGCCTACTCGTACAGCGCCCCGGCGGGCTTCGGCGCGCCCACGGGCACGTTGCAGATCGCGGCCGGCGCGGGCGCGAACGACGCGCTGACCATGGACACCTCGACGCCGGGCGCGAAGAGCGGCTCGCTGCTGCTCGCGAGCAACGCGATCGACAACCCGAACGCGTCGATCGCGCTCTCCGGCACCGTGCTGCGGCACGCGGTCGCGTCGCTCGACTCGATCGTCGCGCAGGGCTCGGCGTCGCTCGACTTCCGCACGCACGACGCGGGCGGCTTCCCGGTCCTCGAGGTGCGCGTGCACGACCTCGGCTGGGACGCGCTGCAGGCGCGCCTCGCCGTGACCGGCGCCTCGATCTCCGGCGGTGCCGGACGGTTCTCGGTCGTGTCCGGCTCGACGCCGGTCACGCTCGCGGACACGGGCCGGACGTTCGGCGTCGCGTTCGATCCGAACGGTGCGACGTCCGACTCCGCGTACACGGCCACGCTCACGATCGCGAGCGGCGACGAGGCGCTGCCCGGCGCCGCCGCGCAGCCGGACCTGACCGTGTCGCTCGCCGCCACGCTCCAGGGCGGCGGCACGACGGCCGTGGCGGACGCGCGTCCGGGCTCGACGCGCCTCTACAGCCCGTTCCCGAACCCGCTGCTCGGGACGAGCACCCTGCGCTTCGACGTGGCCCGCGGCGGCCCCGTGGCCG
>JBAIWU010000128.1:0-2499 GCA_037917155.1 Candidatus Eiseniibacteriota bacterium | reverse complement strand
CTCACGCGTTACTCACCCGTTCGCCACTCTACTCGAGGAGTTGCCCCCTCTTTCGCGTTCGACTTGCATGCCTAATCCACGCCGCCAGCGTTCGTTCTGAGCCAGGATCAAACTCTCCATGGTAAATATGGAGATCATGCACGCGGAGCCAGAGCTCCATGCGCATGGATCATTGCAAGGTACATTCACCGGCACGCCGAAACCTCCGGCGCACCGGCAAGGACTTGCCGGGCCTTCAAAGTCACGCGCGCTATTCAGTTTTCAAAGATCGGAGACACGTCGAACGCTTCCCGCGTGGCGAGAAGCGGACGGGGAACTTAGCCTCTGTCCTAGTGGAAGTCAACCGGACTCTTCTTCAGGCGGGCTTGTTCCTGCAGCGACGGCAATATAGGTCCGCTCGCCAGATCTGTCAAGTGGGCCGGGCCACTTTCTCTTAACGCATTGCAATACAATGCATTGCGCTCTCGTGACAAACCGCCCATGCGCGCAACCCCGCGCCGCGCGGGCCGCGCCGGCGGGGCCTCACGACCACCCCCGCCCCCGCCTCCGGCTGGGATGGCCCCGGACCGACCGCAGCCTCTCCGCCGGCGTCGACGACTGGACGGCACGGGACGCTTGCGATATCAAGCACGTTCCGGGCGCCCCGCGGGGCGCCCCAAGGCGCGCCCGGCGCGCCCGACCCGCGATCCCGAGGGAGCCCAGCGCCCATGACCCCGGACTTCGTCGCCGACCTGGAGGCCCGAGGCCTGCTGCAGCAGTGCACCGCGCCCGAGGCGCTGGACCTGCTGCGCCGCGAGCCCGTCACGGCCTACATCGGCTTCGATCCCACGTCCGACAGCCTGCACGTGGGCAGCCTGCTGCCCGTGCTCGCGCTCGTGCGGCTGCAGCGGGCAGGCCACTTCCCCATCGCGGTGGTCGGCGGCGGCACCGGCATGATCGGCGACCCCAGCGGCAAGACGTCGGAGCGCTCGATGCTCTCCCGCGACCAGATCGCCGCGAACGTGGAGGGGCTGCGCGCCCAGCTCGGCCGCTTCCTCGACTTCTCGGGCTCGCGTGCGGCGCGGCTCGTCGACAACATCGAGTGGCTCGGTCAGCTGCAGGTCATCGACTTCCTGCGCGACATCGGCAAGCACTTCTCCGTCAACGCCATGATCCAGCGCGACTCGGTCCAGCTCCGGCTCAGCGGGCGCGACCAGGGCCTCTCGTTCACGGAGTTCACGTACGCGCTGCTGCAGGCGTACGACTTCCTGGAGCTGTACGACCGCTACGGCTGCCGGCTGCAGGTGGGCGGCAGCGACCAGTGGGGCAACATCCTCGACGGCTGCGAGCTGATCCGCCGGCTGCGCCAGGGCGCGGCGTTCGGCCTCACGATGCCTCTCGTGACGAAGGCCGACGGCAGCAAGTTCGGCAAGTCCGAGGCGGGCAACGTCTGGATCGACGCGCGCCGCACGAGCCCGTACGCCTTCTACCAGTTCTGGCTCAACGCCAGCGACGACGACGTCGTGCGCTATGTGCGCTTCTTCACCTTCCTCGAGCCGGATGCGATCGACGCGCTGGCGGTGGGCCACGCGGCCCACCCCGAGTGCCGCGAGGCGCATCGCGCGCTCGCCGCGGAGGTCACCACCCTCGTGCACGGGGCTGACGCGCTCGAGAGCGCGCGTCGCACCACCGCCGTGCTGTTCGAGGGCGGCGACCTGCGCACGCTCGGCGCCGCCGAGCTCGAGGAGGGCCTGCGCGAGGCGCCGCGCGCGACGCTGGGCCGCGCCGAGCTGGAGGGTGGACACCTCGACCTGCCCACGGCGCTCGTGCGCGCGGGGCTCGCCCCCTCGAAGGGGCAGGCGCGCACGTCCATCCAGCAGGGCGCCGTGTCGGTGAACCACGAGATCGTGCGCGAGGACGCGCGCATTCTCGGCACGCGCGACCTGCTCGCCGGCCGCTTCGTGGTGTTGCGCCGCGGCAAGAAGACGTACAGCCTGCTCGACGTGGCCGACTGAGCCCGGGCGCGGGCGAAACGGCTTGCCCCCGCGGTGGGCCGCCGCCTACGCTCGCTCGGCGAAAGGAGTCGCACCCACCTCATGTCCAGCATCGCAGTCCGCGCCGCCCGGCGCTTCCCGCTGAAGTTCTTCGTCACGATCGTGCTGGTCGTCGTCTTCGGCTCCGCGGGCGCGGTGTTCGGGCTCGCGCAGTGGCTGCGGCGCGACCTGCCCACGCCGGCGCAGGTCGCCACGATCCAGGCGCCGGTCAAGACCGTCGTGTACGACGTGCGGGGCCGCGTGCTCCACGAGTTCTATCGCGAGAACCGCTCCCCGGTGCCGCTGCGCGACATCCCGCGCAGCCTCGTGAACGCCACGCTCTCGACCGAGGACCGCAACTTCTACCAGCACTGGGGCGTGGATCTCTGGGGCGTGGCGCGCGCGGCGGTGACGGACGTGCTGCGCATGCGCCGCACCCAGGGCGGAAGCACGATCACGCAGCAGCTCGCGCGCAACCTCTTCCTCA